>NZ_KB899594.1:0-21959 GCF_000378365.1 Megamonas rupellensis DSM 19944
CAAAAATTATTAAAAGAAAAAGGCATTATCCAAAGCATGAGCCGAAAAGGAAACTGCTTAGATAATGCCGTAATAGAAAATTTCTTTGGTTTGCTAAAAAGCGAATTATTCTATTTAAAAAAATTCAAATCCGTTGAAGATTTTATAAAAGAGTTAAAATCTTATATAAAATATTATAATACAAAACGGATAAAGATAAAACTAAAAGGACTTAGTCCTGTAGAATACAGAACTAAGTCTCAATTAGTAGCTTAATTAATATGTCCAATATTTTGGGTGCATATCAAAGTAATTTAACTACTTTTAAAGTGCTTTTTTATTGTTTAAATTTTATAACTCTTATTTTATAAATAAAACGCTTCAAAAAATAGCTATAATAAAACAAAAATGCTATAATAAAACATATTGTAAAGGAGGACATATGGCTACAAAGAAAAAATTTTACGCAGTAAAAAAAGGTTATCAAACAGGAATATTCACTACTTGGGCTGAATGTCAAAAACAAACACAAGGTTTTAAAGGAGCATTATTTAAATCTTTTCCCACAAAAGAAGAAGCTCAAAACTATTTAGAAGATAAACCTTCTGTCAATATTTCTGAACAAGATGATGATCGTTATTATATTTATGTAGATGGTTCATATATAAATGGTGAATATAGCTGGGGTATGGCTATTTTTTATAAAGGTAAATTAATAGATACTTTCAACGGAAAAGGCGCTTCCATAGATGCTAGTGAACTACATAACGTAGCTGGAGAAATTCAAGGTGCTATGGAAGCTACCAAATGGGCTATTGCTCATGATGAAAAAATTGTAATCTGTCATGATTATATCGGTTTATCTGAATGGGCTTTAGGCAATTGGAAAACAAATAAAGAATTGACCAAAGCATATGCTGAATTTATGAAACCATATTTACATTTAATAACCTTCAAAAAAGTAGCAGGTCATACAGGAGTATTAGGTAATGAACTTGCTGACAAATTAGCTAAACAAGCTTTAGGTTTATAATAAATTACTTAATAAAAATTAGAGGAGGAATAAAAATTTGATTACTACAGATAATTCATTGACTTTAGGTATAGAATCTAGCTGTGATGAAACTTCTGTTGCTATCTTACGCGGTGGCAGAGAAATACTAGCTAATGTAATTTCTACTCAAATTCCAATTCATCAAAAATTCGGAGGTGTCGTTCCTGAAATCGCCTCTCGTAAACATATTGTTAATATCATGCCTGTTTTAGATGAAGCCTTACACAAAGCAAATGTTACTTTAAAAGATATTGATCGCATTGCTGTAGCGTATGGCCCAGGATTAGTAGGTGCTTTACTTGTAGGCGTATCTGCTGCCAAAACTTTAGCTTTTGCTTTAGATAAACCACTAATTGGCGTAAATCATTTAGAAGGTCATATCTTCGCCAATTTCTTATCCACACCTGAACTTCAACCACCATTTATGGCTCTCGTAGTTTCTGGTGGACATACTTCCCTAGTTCACGTAAAAGACTATAATCATTTTTCCCTAATGGGACAAACTCGCGATGATGCAGCTGGTGAAGCTTTTGATAAAGTAGCTCGTGTAATGGGATTACCTTATCCAGGTGGCCCTCAAATTGATAAATTAGCTAAAGAAGGAAATCCTGATGCTATTGATTTCCCTATGGCATTAAATGAAAAAGGTAACTATGAATTTAGCTTCAGTGGCTTAAAATCGGCTGTGCTCAATTATTTAAACAATATGAAAGCCAAACGCATCGAAATCAATAAAGCTGATGTTGCCGCTTCCTTCCAAAAATCAGTAGTTAATATTTTAGTGCATAAAGCTGTAGAAGCAGCTCGTCAAACCAACATGACAAAACTAGTACTTGCCGGTGGCGTAGCAGCAAATAGCTCCCTAGAAGGACATCTCCAAAAAGCCTGCAAAGAAAACGGCTTAGAATTTTACTACCCAAGCAAAATCTTATGCACAGACAACGCTGCCATGATAGCCTGCCGTGGCTACTACCAAGCCCAAGCAGGAGACTTTGCTGATAGCAACCTAAACGCTATCCCTTATCTAGAACTAACTGACAAAGAATAGTTATCTATTCATTTTTCTTTTATCTAAAAGAAAAACGAATCAAAAAGAAAAAATCCCGCGATATTGATTTTTCTTTGATAAAGATAAAATTATGTCTACAACGTCCAAAACTCACTTCATTCAAACAGTTGGACTAAAAACATAGCCATAATTTTATCTTTATCAATAGCTTTCAGCTACCGTAAAATCTGCTAATGCGGGAAATTTTGGTATTATTTAAAAACAATTACAAAATAATAATTTGTAACTTTTATTTTCCGCATTATAAAATTTTAATGGTAATCGCAAGATTATTGAAAACAATTATCACTGAATACGGTTTTAGTCTGAATGTTTGAGCGAAGCGAGTTTCTAAGCGTTGTATGAAGTGATAATTATTTTCAAAATTAAAATTTTATCTGCGGTGATTTCTTTGGTTCGTTTCTTTGTCATCAAAGAAATGAACTAATACTTAAAGTGGGCGATTTTTTATGTTGGAGATATTTTCTGATACTTCGTTATTATTAGCTATTGGTATAGCTTTTATTTCTACGTTAATTCAATCCTTGACGGGTTTTGGATTTGCTATTGTTTCTACGCCATTGCTTTTAATGGTCTATGATGCCAAAGAAGTCGTTGTTCTTTTGCAATTTTTATCTGTCGTTCTTGATACTGTTTTTGTATTTTTTGTCAAAGATAATATTGATTGGCATTTTCTAAAACCATTGCTGATTGGTTCAGTAATTGGTCATCCTATTGGTATTCTCATCTATCTATTTGTGCCTACTATAGGATTAAAAATTTTCATTGCTTGTGTTATTTTATCATTCTTATTTCTCACCAAAATTTACCGTAAACAACTGACTGAAACTTCCTGTAAAACTGGTGTTGTTGGTTGTCTATCTGGTATTTTAAATACTTCTACCAGTATGAGTGGCCCACCGCTTATTATTTATTTAACATCTACTAATCGCGATAAAACTTCTTTGCGTGCCACTTGTATTGCTTATTTTACTATCATTAACTACCTAGGTATCTTTGCTTTTTACTTAGCAGGAAAAGATTTTTCATTCGCTATTGAACAAAGTATTTATATCGTTCCATTCTGTTTTATTGCTTTATGGCTAGGTAATAAATTATTTCCTTATATTTCTCAAAAAATGTTTAATCGACTCGTTTTTGTTATGTTATTATTCAGTGCTTTATATACTATTTATTCAGCTATCAATTAAAGGAGAATTATATGAATAAAGTTGCTGTTGTTACTGGTGGAGCTAGAGGTATTGGCAAAGCCATTTGTGATGAATTCAAAGCTCAAAATATTACAGTATGTACTATTGATGTTTTACCTAATGATTATTTTGTTGGCGATATTGCTGATGAAAAAATATTGACGCAATTTGCCCAAAAAGTAATTGATGATCATACAAAAATAGATTATTTAATCAATAACGCTTGCCTTATGAAAGGTGGCTTAGCTACTGCTTCTTATGAAGATTTTCTCTACGTACTAAAAGTTGGTGCTGTAGCTCCTTTTATGCTTACTAAATTATTTATGAACCATCTTCAAGACAATGCTAGCATTGTAAATATTTCTTCTAGCCGTCATTTGATGAGTCAAGCAGATACTGAAAGTTACACTGCTGCTAAAGGAGCAATTTCTTCACTAACTCATGCAATGGCAGTAACATTGCGTGGAAAAGCTCGTGTAAATAGTATTTCTCCTGGTTGGATAGATACTACAAATAGTGAATTTTCCTCAGCAGATAAACTTCAACATTTAGTAAATCGTGTTGGCGTACCAAAAGATATTGTAAATGCTGTGATGTTTCTTTGCAGTGAGAAATCTTCATTTATCACCGGTCAAGATATCATCGTTGATGGTGGCATGACGAAACAAATGATTTATCATGATGATTATGATTGGTATTACAATAAATAAAGGTATTCTTCCTCGATATACAGAATTATATTATATAAATATCTGTAATATAAAAATATGTATATAAGTATAGGAGGAATTTTTATGGGATTATTTGATAATCTTTTAGGCAATGCCTCTAAAGCAAATCTTGATGATATCCGCCAAGATTACGCTAAATTATTAGCTAATGGCGAAAGCATTCAACAGGCTTATGAAATTTTTCGTGATTTATTTATTTTTACCGATAAACGCCTTATCCTTGTAGATAAACAAGGTATTACAGGCAAAAAAACACAATATCATTCTATACCATATAAAAGCATAAGACATTTCAGCATTGAAACAGCTGGTCATTTCGATTTAGATGCTGAATTAAAAATATATGTCGCTGGTATGGATATGCCTATTAGCAAAAAATTTGATAAAAGTTTAGATATTTATCAATTACAAGCTATTTTAGCTGAATATGTATTACGTTAAAATAAAAAGCTGGGTTTAAAATCCTTTATAGATTTAAACTCAGCCTTTTTTATCAATAAATTCAATATAAAATTATGAGGTTACTCTATGCAAACACAAGATTATTTAGCTCAAGAACTCCAACAAAGTCTTGCTAGCGCTCTTATAGATGATAAAATAAATTCCTTACCTGATTTACAACCACAGATAATCTATAATGATTATAATAGTGGCTCTAATCTATTAGTAGAACTACTTCAAGAATTACAAACTTGTAAACGATTTTATTTTGCCATAGCTTTTATCACTCAAAGTGGCTTAATTTGTCTTAAAGAATGTTTAAAATGCCTTCAAGAAAAAAACATCACTGGCGATATTTTGACCACTGATTATCTATATTTTAATCAACCAAAAGCTCTACAGGAATTACAACAATATCCTAATTTAAATATTCGCATCTATACTAAAGAAAATTTCCATATCAAAGGCTATATCTTTGAACAAAACGATTATTATACTTTAATTGTAGGCAGTAATAATTTAACGCAAACAGCCTTAAAAGCAAATAAAGAATGGAGCCTAAAAATAAATTCTTTAGTAAATGGTGCTTTAATCAACAATACATTATCTCAATTTCAACAAATGTGGCAAGAAGCCATGCCTTTGACTGATATCTGGCTTAAACAATATGCTGATAAATATCATTCTTTACAAAAATTAAAAAGACAATTTGCTACAGCTCAAGAAAATATCTCTACTAATGATATTACTCCTAACAAAATGCAACAGGAAGCATTAAAAGCATTAGCAAAATTACAACAAGATAATAAACATAAAGCATTATTGATATCTGCCACAGGCACAGGAAAAACATATTTAAGTGCCTTTGCTGTCAAAAAAGCCAAGCCTAAACGACTATTATTTTTAGCCCATCGCGAACAAATTCTCAAACAGGCTTGTAAAACTTTTGCCAAAATAATACCAGATATCCAATATGGTATTTTATCAGCTAACCATAAAGATTTTCATAAGCCTTATCTATTTGCCACCATAAATATGCTAAGCAAAGAAGAAAATTTAACTCAATTCGCTCCAACACATTTTGACTATATAATCATTGATGAAACTCATCGAGCTGGTGCTAGTAGTTATTTAAAAATCTTAAATTATTTTCAGCCACAATTTTTATTAGGTATGACAGCGACACCAGAACGCACAGACGGTTTTGATATCTACCAATTATTTGACCATAATATAGCTTATGAAATTCGTTTAAATCAAGCTATGCAAGAAAATTTACTTTGCCCATTTCACTACTTTGGCATCACTGATATCACAGTTGATGATCAAGAAATCAATGATAATTCAACATTTAATGATTTAACTACAGACGCTCGCGTAACACATATCATCAATCAATCTCAATACTATGGCTTTAGTGGAGAACGTCTACGCGGTTTAATATTTTGTAGTCACATAGAAGAAGCCCAAATACTTTCACAAAAATTTAATGAGCGAGGATTTCATACCATTGCTCTATCAGGTAAAGATAGTCAAGAAACGCGAACCAATGCCATTCATAAATTAGAACAAAAAGAACGCTCTACAGGTCTTGATTATATATTCACTGTAGACATTATGAATGAAGGTATTGATATTCCTGCTATAAATCAAATAATTATGCTCAGACCTACAAAATCAGCCATTATCTTCGTTCAACAATTAGGTCGTGGGCTTCGTAAATATCCGCAAAAAGATTATGTAGTAATTCTTGACTTTATCGGCAACTATCAAAATAACTTTATGATACCAATAGCCCTATCTGGTGATATTTCTTATAATAAAGATAATATCCGTCATTATGTAGCAGAAGGAAATCGCTTCATCTTTGGTTCTTCTACCATTCATTTTGATAAAATAGCTCGCCAAAAAATCTATCAAGCCATTGATAGTGCCAAATTAAGCGATACAGCCTTATTGAAAAATGAATATCTACAATTAAAACAAAAATTAGGAAAAATTCCTTCTATCTTTGATTTTTCCCAGTTTGGTAGTATAGACATTTTAAAATTCCTTGATAAATTTAAAACATATCATAATTTCTTGCAAAAATACGATAAAGATTACACAATTAGATTTAATACAATTCAAGAAGAAATTCTTTATTTTATCTCATATCGCTTCGCTAAAGGCAAAAGAATTCATGAACTCATAGCTTTAAAATTATTATTAAAAAATACACCTCATTTATTAATAGATATTGAACAAATCTTAACTACAAAATACCATCAAGAATTAACTGAACAAATAAAAGTTTCATTAATACGCAATTTAACTAATCTATTTACCATAAGCAATGAGCAAGCTAAATTTAGTAATTGCATTTTCATCAAAGAAAGCGATAATGATTATATCATCAGTGATATTTTTAAATCAGTTTTACAAGATGAAAAGTTCTATTTTCAAATAAATGAAATTCTCGATTTTGCCCTAAAAAGATATCAAAAATATTATCAGCATAAATATAAAAATACTAATCTTGTTCTTTATCAAAAATACACTTATGAAGAAGTTTGTTATCTATTAAATTGGCCTCAAAAAATAAACCCTAATGCCATGGCTGGTTATTTTTATGAAAAAACAACACATACCCTGCCAGTATTTATCAATTATATAGCTCCGGATAAAAAAAGAGTAGATTATACTAATGAATTTTTAAGCAATACTTTGATTACAGCCTATTCCAAAAGCAATCGAAAATTAGACTCTAGTGATGCTAAACATATATATAATGCGAATGAAGAACAAAATAAATTATATCTATTTGTACGCAAACCTAATGAAGATAAAGAAGCTAAAGAATTTTATTTTTTAGGTGAAATCACAGCCCAAGGCAATCCAGAATTTGCACCTAAATATAATGGTTTTAAAATTCTCTATAAATTAGATACACCTGTTAGAGCAGATATTTTCGATTATCTTACAACAGTAACCGTTTAAAATAAAAAGACATCTATAAAAAATGATAAGTTTCATAAACTTCCATTTCCATAGATGTCTTTTTTTATTTTGTTGGAATAATTTCTTCAATAGATACGCCATTTGGCACATATAATACCATTTTTGCAGAAATTCTTTTTACAGAACCATCTAATACATAGCAAGCACCATTCATAAAATCGCAAATACGAACTTGTTCACTTTGTTCAATTTTTTCGTAATTGATAAGTACAGCTTTAGAAGCTTTTAAAGCATCAGCAGCAATTCTTGTATCATTGAAATTGGTAGGTTCAAATACAAGTACATTCATATTTGGCTGTTTATATACTTTTAAACTAGGACGACGATTATTTTCTTCGTAGTTATTAGTAGCAGATGATGTTGCTTCATCTCTCGTAGCTTCAGCTGTATTTGTGTAAATGGAAGGTCCATTTGCTACACGAGTAACATTAGGAGCTACTTTTACTGTTTGTCTTCTAGTTTCTTGTTTTTCATCAACTTTAGCTTCTATTTCTTCAACTTCTTCTGGAATTAGAAACTTAGTGATTTTTGATAAAAAATCCGCCATAATCTCACCTCAAATATCTCTTTTATAACCCATAAATATATTTTATATAAAATTAAAATAAACCCATACTAGAACAATTCTATATAAAATAAAAAAATCCTGCAAAAAACTGTAATAAATATTATTTTCATAAAATTTATTTGATTGTTTAACTAATCAAATAAATTCATAAATATGCTAAGAAGCGACACATACAAATGTCGCTTCTAACACATTATATACTATACTTAAAATTATTTTGCGTTTTTACGTAAACGTCCACGCTGAGATTTATCAAGAATAGTTTTTCTTAAACGAATGCTTTCTGGAGTAACTTCTACCATTTCATCTTTATTGATGAATTCAAGAGCCTGTTCAAGACTTAAAAGACGAGGTGGAGTTAAGCGAATAGCTTCATCAGAAGAAGAAGAACGCATATTGGAAACATTTTTCTTCTTACATGGATTTACGTCCATATCAAGTTCACGAGTATTTTCCCCAATAATCATACCTTCATAAACCATTTGGTTTGGAGAAATGAACATTACACCACGGTCTTGAAGAGTATAAATACCGTATGGAGTTGTTTCACCTTGTTCAAATGCTACTAAAGAACCACGGCTACGACCTGGAATATCACCTTTATATGGAGCATATCCACGGAATACATGGTTCATAATACCATTACCTTTTGTATTAGTTAAGAATTCAGAACGGAAACCGATAAGTCCACGTGCAGGAATAGTGAATTCAAGACGTAAATAACCTTTTAATTCAGTCATATTGGAAAGTTCTGCTTTACGAGTACCAAGGGATTCCATAACTGTACCCATGAATTCTTGAGGTACTTCAATAGTTAAGTTTTCAATTGGTTCACAAAGTTGACCATTGATTTCTTTATAAATAACTTCTGGTTTACCAATCTGAAGTTCGTATCCTTCACGACGCATTGTTTCAATGAGAATAGAAAGATGTAATTCGCCACGACCAGAAACTTTAAATGTATCAGGGCTATCTGTTTCTTCAACACGTAAGCTTACATTTGTTTCAGTTTCTTTATATAAACGGTCGCGTAAATGACGAGATGTTACAAACTGACCTTCACGACCAGCAAATGGGCTAGTGTTAACACCAAAAGTCATGGACAATGTAGGTTCATCAATATTAATGCTAGGTAAAGCTTCTGGATTTTCAGCATCAGCAACAGTATGACCAATACTTGCACTAGGAAGACCAGTAATTGCTACGATTTCACCAAGTTCAGCTTCACTAACTTCCATACGTTTTAAACCTTGGTAAACATATACTTTACCGATACGTTCTTTAGTTTCGCCATCACCACTGATAACTACTACATTTTGACCTTCTTTGATTTTACCACGCATGATACGACCAATAGCTACACGACCAACATATTCATCAGAATCAAGTGTAGTTACCATCATTTGAAGAGGACCTTCTACATCACCCTGTGGAGCTGGAATTTCTTTAATAAGTAAATCCATTAATGGTTCTAAGCTATCGCTTTCATCATCAAGATCAAGTTTAGCAATACCATCACGAGCAATTGCGTATACAACAGGGAAATCAAGCTGATCATCATCAGCACCAAGTTCCATGAAAAGTTCCAAAACTTCGTCATAAACGTCATCAATACGCTGGTCAGGACGGTCAATTTTGTTGATAACAACGATAGGTTTTAAACCTTGTTCTAAAGCTTTACGTAAAACATATTTAGTCTGAGGCATAGGACCTTCAGAAGCGTCAACTAATAATAAAACGCCATCAACCATGTTGAGTACACGTTCAACTTCGCCACCGAAATCAGCATGGCCTGGTGTATCAACGATGTTGATTTTTATATCTTTGTACATTACAGCTGTATTTTTAGACAAAATGGTAATACCGCGTTCACGTTCAATAGCATTAGAGTCCATTACTCTTTCTGCTACCTGTTCGTTAGCACGGAAAATATGGCTTTGTTTAAGCATTGCGTCAACAAGAGTTGTTTTACCGTGGTCAACGTGAGCTATGATAGCGACATTTCTCAATTTGTTATTAGTATACAAAAAAATTCCTCCCAATGTATTAATGAATATATTATGTTTACATCATATAAAAGATAAAATATCTCTTTACTAGTGTAGTATATCAATATCTTTATGTCAAATTAAAATACTAAAATAGCTAAAAATTTTTCTTTAGACTCAAGGTCTTTCCAAAGAGATTTTTCCTAATTTTCCTGCTCTAAAATCCTTAAGCACAGCAATAGCAGTTTTTTCAGTATCTACAATACCGCCTTTTTGTAAAAATCCACGTTTTTTGCCTACCAAAGTAAATAATTCTTCACTAGTTTGTGGAATTTCATCTATTTTATAGCGTTCTTTTATATTTTTAGCATAATCATCTTTTAAACGCCATAATAAGATTTCAGCAGCACGTTCAATATCATAAACTTCATCACTGATAGCTCCAGTAAAAGCTAAATTCAATCCTACTTCAGGATCTTCAAATTTTGGCCATAAAATACCTGGAGTATCCAATAAATCAAGATTATTTTTTATTTTAATCCACTGTTTTGCACGTGTAATACCAGGTTTATCAGCAGTTTTCAATGAAGCACTGCCAGATAATCTATTTATTAAAGAAGATTTCCCTACATTTGGAATACCTACAATCATTACACGAGCATTACGAGGTTTTACACCTTTATTAGCGAATTTAGCAGTTTTTACCTTTGCCAATTCATCTGCTACAGTTACTAATTGACGAATACCTTTACCATCTAAAGAATTGATTTTCACCACAGATTTACCCATAGATGTGAAATATTCTTCCCATTTATTATTGATATTATTATCTGCTAAATCAATTTTATTCAAAGCGATTAAATGCGGTTTTTTACCAATTAAATCTTTTAAAATTGGATTTGCACTACTGTTAGGAATACGAGCATCACGAAGCTCAATGACCACATCAACTAATTTTAAATTTTCCACAATAATGCGTTTAGCTTTTGCCATATGCCCAGGGAACCAGTTTAATTGAGCAAGTGTTCCTAAATCATCATATTGCATATTTTCTTCCATTAAATAAACTCCTCCTTATATTAATATTCAAATATCTATAACATAAAATTCAAATTCCAACAAAAAAGGCACTATCTTGTGTCAACTACAAGACAGTGTCTTATAAAAAGTATTATATACCAATATATATACAAAATCAAAATTTTTTTATTTTACACCTATAGCATTTATTTTATCTGGTTCTACTACAATAGTTTTTTCTGTGCCATCTTGAACAATTACAAAAGTTGTAGGTTCAGATGAAAATATATCTACTAATTGTCCCATATTAAAATCTTCAAAATTATCGACTACACTTTTACCATTGATGCTAATTAAACAATCACCTGTTTTCATACCAGCTTTTGCTGCTGGAGAATTTTCCGCTACATTTATAATAACTCCATTATCTTTAATTTCACGACTAGAAGCTATTCCATAAACGTAACTATCAAAAAATACACGTTTCACAGAATTTAATACTGCCTTTAATTCTTTGACATTATCATATTCTTCAATTTCATTAGTGCCATCAGCATAAATTCTTTCATATTTACTAGAAAGTGTCATTTCTACATTATTGCCTTTTTGCACCAATTCACAAATAATATCTTTTTTATCACGATACATAAATTTATTATTTTTATCTACAGTATCCACAACATTAAACAATACAATTGTATTATCATCTTTTTCTACTAAATTAGTTTTTGCTGAAAATATACTTATAGCTTTGACTATACCATGTTTCACTTGCTCGATATTTGTATTTTCAAATTCTTGATTAATACTACTAGCAAAACAATTAGCGGTAATTGCCATTAACAGCATGAATAAAACTAAAATCTTTTTCATTAAAACCCTCTCCTTAAAACTTTCAAATCTTAATCTTCAAAAGTTTTAGCAACTGTTTTTAGATAATCAACAATTGTCAAATGTTGTGGACAATGACCTTCACAACTTCTACATTCAATACAATCAGAAGCTTTCGCATGAGTTTTTATCATATCTTGATATTTTTTCTTACTACCAGACGCCATGCCAAAACGTTTTTCATTATTATATAACTCAAAAACCTCTGGTATTTGAATTTGCATTGGACAATTTTCTTTACAATAATTACAAGCTGTACAAGCAATAGCTGTTGTATCATTGATGATTTTTGCCACTTTAAAAGTTGTTTCAATTTCTTCTTTAGTAAGCGGTTTAAAATCTTCCATATAACTTAAATTATCTTCTAATTGTTCCCACGTTGACATGCCAGAAAGCACCATAAATACATCATCTAAGCTACTAGCAAAACGAATTGCCCATGAAGCCACTGACATTTTTTCATCTTGAGCTTTCAATAAATCTATACCAGCCTGCGGAATATTTACCAATTTACCGCCTTTTACAGGTTCCATAACAATCACAGGTTTATGATATTTTTGGCATACTTCATAACATTTACGAGATTGCACGCTATCGCTTTCCCAATCAAGATAATTTATCTGTAACTGTACAAATTCAATATCTTCACCAATTTCAAGTAAAATCTTTTCCAAAAATTCTGCTGTATCATGAAAAGAAAAACCTAATTTTTTAATCTTGCCTTCCGCTTTCATTTGACGCACAAAATCCATAGATTTAAATTCTTTGACCTTTGCATAATTATCAACATCTAAACAATGCAATAAATAATAATCAAAATAATCCACACCACATTTTTCTAATTGCTCATCAAAAATACGTTTATTATCTTCTATGGATTTCAACTGCATTGTAGGTAATTTATCCGCCAATAAAAAGCTTTCTCGTGGATATCTTTTAACTAAAGCTTCCTTTACAAATAACTCACTTTGATAATTATGGTACATATACGCAGTATCAAAATACTTAAAACCTTTTGCCATAAAAGTATCAACCATTTTACAAAATTGCTCCATATCTACCTTATTATTTTCCACATCAAGCATAGGTAATCGCATACAGCCAAAACCAAGTTTCTTCAAATTTTCCATAATTCCACTCTCCTAAAATATATTTATTTAAATTATAATATTTTTTATAGATATTTTCTAAACAAAATTAAATATAATATAAAATTATCTAATTTTTATTATGGTGCTGTCTTAAATACTATATTAGAGAAAAATCCAGAGTTTTCACCTACATTAGTATTATATGATGATGATAATAGACAAGCCTACAAAATTTTAACTGAGTATAATGAAAACTATATTTTATTTTTAAAATATGCTACTTCTAGAAATTGCAAGAAAAACGGATATAATAGCTGGACTTTTAATTTTTCCCAAAATGATAAAAAGCAACTTCAAGAATATAGCATTGATTCTTCAGTATTTATTTGTCTCCTTTGTTTAAAAGAAGAATTGCAAAATAGCCAATTGGCAATACTTACATATAATGAATACTTAAAAATAAATAATAAAAACTCTATTACCATCAATCTAGAAAAACGAAAAAAGAATTTTGGTCTTTTTTTAGGTTATTCAAAAGCTCGAAAAGATACTTATCCTATTCCTAGAAATAGAATTGAAAAAAGCTTTAAAGATATATTAAATGAAAATAATACAAAAAAGAATAATATAGATATATCTACACAAGTTCAAGCTCTCATACGAACAGAACTATTAAAATTTTTAAGAAAAAATGATGGAAATCACCTCATATAAAAAATATCATTATAATATAATCAGATATAATTTTATATTATAATATCTTTTATTACCCTTCCTATGCTAGTAGCAGTAACTTTAATTATATAACGCAAGAAACCCCATGAGAGTACAAACTTCATGGGGTTTTACTGTTCATATGAACTATTTCACTATATTTTGCCTATATGTAATATAGTATATTACATAGATTCTTCAACATGAAGCTTATCTGTTCATAAAGAGATGGTACCAAAATGGTACCTCTCATATATTTTCAAAATAACAAAAAGTCAAATTTCAAATAACAAAAGCTCTATAAAGGCTTATAAAATAAGTAGAAAAAATAGTCAAAAAGTCAAAAATAATTATTGACATTTTGACTAATATGAGTATAATAATAATTGTAAGGACGTTAAGAGATACAAAAGATAAGAAATATCCCTTAAGATACTTACAAAATCTAAATTTTAATCTTATAATTTTACTAATAACAATAAATAAAAGTTAAATACGGACTTGATAGTCCGTTTAATTCAAAACAAATTTTGACTTTTTGACTTTATTTATTGCTCTATACATGGAGGTTGTTATTTATGTTCGGTTTAGTTCCATTTGCAAAAAATATTGCTAAAAGTAATGATGATTTCAATAAATTATTCGACGTTTTCAATGAACCTTTCTTTCATGAACCATTTGCAAAAATGAATTCTTATGTAAAATCCTTTAAAGTCGATGTAAAAGATACAGATAATGCTTACGAACTCACTGCTGAATTACCAGGCATCGCCAAAGAAAACATTTCTCTTGACTACAACAAAGGTTATTTAACAATTAAAACAACTACTACAAAATCCACAGAAGAAAAACCTGCTGAAAATGCTGATGATAAAAACGAAAAACCTCAAGAAAAATATATTCGCCGTGAACGTTATGTAGGTGAAATGCAACGTTCTTTCTACATTGACGATATTGATGAAAAAAATATCAAAGCTTCTTATCAAGATGGTATCTTAACTGTAGTTTTACCAAAAATTACTAAAGAAGAAGCTACAACTCAAATCAATATTGACTAATTTCTTTTAAATAAAATTTGACTTTTAAACTTTTAGGAGGCATTTATCATGTTTGGTTTAATTCCTACATTTACAAATAATCTCGCAACTAATGATAATTCTTTCAAATCTATTTTTGATGTTTTTAACGAACCATTTTTCCAAAACGCATTTGCTCCAGTAAATTCCATGTTCAATGCATTCAAAGTTGATGTAAAAGATACAGATAATGCTTATGAACTCACTGCTGAATTACCAGGAGTAAAAAAAGAAAATATCGCTCTTGATTATCAAAATGGTTATTTAACTATCAAAGCTACAATGCAAAATGAACAAAATCAGAATGAAGAAAGTAACTACATTCATCAAGAACGCTATTATGGCACAATGCAACGTTCATTCTATGTAGGTCAGATAGATAAAGCTAATGCTAAAGCTGAATATACTGACGGTGTTTTAAAAATGACATTGCCAAAACTTCAACCACAATCAACAACTACTCAAATTGATATAGATTAATATAATTTAATCCTTCCTCCTGCAACTCCTTTAAAATTAAATACTTTATAAATTGAAGATAGCCTTTATACTTGAGAACTTATCTATTCTTAGTATAAAGGCTATTTTTATTATTTACTTATGATATTTAATAATTCATATCATTTTTTGGCTCTTATTCTAAATAAAAGTTGATTTTCTTCCTTATTTTTAGCATATCTATCTTCATTTGAAATATATCCTATTTTATATAAATAATCACCTAATCGTTTATTTTCATCATTTATAGGTAAATATATATTATGTCTTTTTTCTCTATTCGATAATTCTTTATACTCACCATCCATTTTTGCGAAAAGATTTTTTAATTCTTCAGCATTAAATAAATCTAAATGCCTTACTAATAACGCTAATTTTAGTTCATTGCTTATTTTATCAAATATAATTTTAAATAAGTCTTTTGTCAAAGTAATATTCATATTAAAAATTGCTATTATTAGATTTTTATTTATATAATCTTTACCATAATAATTTACTATTTTTTGACAGAATACTTTATCTGTTTTCGCCATCAAATTATTAAATATATCTTCATCAATTTGAAATACTTCCATATTATCGATAAAACTATCCTTACTTGATAATATGTACAATGTTGCCATTTCTACAGATATATCTTTTATTTTATCAAAACATTGTTTATTTAAAAGTATATATTTATTTTGTATCAAAATTTTAAGTTTTTCTTGGTTCATTGAAGCAAAGTCAAATTCTAAATCACTAAAAATAAGTCTTAAATACGATATATATTTTTCAAAAATATTATTATCTATATCACTAAATGATAAATCTTTTATAAACTTTTCTTCAACGAAACTTCTATCACTATTTAAGATTGCATCACATTCTGTAGATAGAAAATCTATTAATACCTCATCTAATCCATTTTTTGAAAATTGTTTCCAATATTGAATAACATTATCAAAATTAGCATTGATTTTTCTATGTTTTAGTAATAATAACCAATATTTATTTTCACAAACGGATATATTTTCTAACTTAAAATTTTCATGTACTATAATTTTTTCTACTAAATCCATATCATCGCTACATTTATTTATCAAATCTAAGATATATTTTTCATCATCACAGTTATTATCATTACTCAATATAACTTCTTTTACATATTCTTCAATATTATCGGAAACATCATCTATTAAACAATCATATCCAGAAGTCATTATCATTGTATAGCATTTTTTACTTAAATCACGTTCTGCTATTTCACTATTTTTGTATACAAGAATAATATCTATCATATATTTATTGATATCGTAATACTTATTATCAAATACAAAATCCAAAAGTTCTTTATCAACTCCCGCTATATTTAACTTATAAAAGTGTATTTCTAATTTCTCGATTATCTTTTCTAAATAACTAATATTTACATCTTTAAGTTGTATCAATATGTCTTCATTTTCTTCAAAAAATTGTTCAAATGCTTCATCTTTATTCAAATTAAGTAATTCTTCTACTTTTAGACTTTCACATAAACATTTAAAATATTCTATTTGTCTATTATATGTTAATGCTGCTTTTTCAGTTAAAAAACTCCACATGTTTTCCCATTTTAAAGCCAATAAGTTTATAAATTTCTTTCTGTTATTAGTCGTCCTTACAAAAGCATCTATAAAAGACCAACTTTCTTTTTCTTCATCTGATAATTGTTGTATAAAATTATCTAATTTATTTTTATCAATCTCTTTACTACTATTTAATAATAAATACTCTAATAAATAAAAATTATAAACTTCTTTTTGTTTAAAATCTCTTATATTTAATCTATCAACTACACCTCTTAACCTAGTCAATTTATAATCAAATGACTGAACCTCTCTATTTCTTATGTTAAGAATAAAGTTCATATCATCTTTTGTTATACTATCTCCTTTAAAATAATTAATATATATACTATAATCTTCATCAATATAGCCATATCTTAACATAAAAACTAAGACCTTATTACTTCTAACATTATCAGATAGAACTTCTTTAACATCATTTCTATCAATTAATTCTTTTAAAGATAATATTGATATATCTTGTAACTGTTCATTTAACTCTTCTAAATCATGATGTATACCATCCATTTTTTTATCTTCTAATAATTTTAAAGCTTTCCATCGTCTACAATAATCTATATATTTTTTCTTCATTTTATTAGAATCTATTCCTTCTTTATTAATAGAATACCCAGAAGGATAACAAATATAATAACTACTACCTTCTTTATAGATATTTTCAAAATTAAAATTATCATCTAGTATTTGTTTTATAGAAAATTCTTTTGAATTATGATATGGTTCACGTCTCCCTATTGCAGAAATTGTTATTTCCCAATTAGCTAAATAACCACAAAAAGCATATTTTAATTCTTTAGTACTCTTTAAACAATCTTCTTTTACTAATATAATTTGTTCTTCTAATTGATTTATACTTTCTCTAATTTTTTCAACATCTTTTTCTATAAATGATTGTTTATTTTTAAAAGCTTGCTTAACAATACTTTCATCTTGTTCATTTTGAAGTTCAGCAAAATCTTTTGGATATAAGTTTTTAAATATTATCAGTGATAACATCTTTTCATCTACAAGTTTTATGCTATCTGAATCTTTTAATGTTCTTTTATAAATCTTAAATTCATTAAAAATATTATATAAAACTCGCATATCTGATACGAATGGTGCTATATCTTTTATATATTCTTCTGATATATTATATTCAGCATTATTTTCAAATTCTTTCAAAAAAACATCTTCTGAATTACTTTCATTAATTATTGGAACGATAGGTATAATATAATCAAAAAATTTAGTGCGTTCCTCTTTATTATGGAATAATTCATCTTTTACTGCATAAACAAATTTTACGGGTTTCTCTAAGCCTTCGTAATTATTTATGATAAAATTCAAATCCCTTAACTCTATGAATATATCATTGTTTTCTAGTCTATCTAAATCCTCAAAAAATACAACTTCATATCCTGTTGCTTCAAAAAAATATAAAATTTCATCTATATTCTTATTAAAAATAGATTTTTCATCAATCGCTTCATTTCCAAGAGTAGCATTAGAAAATAATTTTATTTCTTTCAATTTTAATTTAATCATACCCTGTTTTATTATAATAGTAAGTATTATCATTTCTAATAATACTAAGCATGGTATTATTACATATGACCAAAATTCAGGGATACCTAAATCAATTAAAAAATTAATACAATTAATCACTTTTTCCTTTAAAACATCTGGAAAAAATAATACACTTCCAATTAAACAAAATATATTAACGCAAAAAGTCCATATAAAAATGTACATATAGCTCATTTTTTCTATCTTATTATATCTACTTTGTGGCAACATATTCTTTTTTACTTTATAAAAAAATTGTTTTAATATTACATTTTCTATTTTTTCTAAAGGTATCTCTTCATTCTTTTTATCCTCTTGAGAATTTCCTTCGTTACTATTAAAAGTCGCCATGGATATAAATGTATATTTTAAACTAGGATGCTTTTTTACATATGTTTTTATAACGCTACTTTTTCCAGCTCCATAAGGTGCAGTAATGGCTATATTTCTAATTTCTTCATCATTGATAGCTTGATCTAAAGCATTAATATATTCTTCACCATTTTCCATGTTATCTATTGGTGTTAATTTTTTATAATCATTACGCTCTGCACAAATACATCTTTTTAAATAATCAATATAATATTCTATTCGACTTTCAAACCAAACTAATTTTTTTATTACAAATTTTATAAATTTCTCTCTCGTAATAAAACCTTCTTTCTAAACAAACTTAGTAAATTTTAATAATTTTAATATAAGATATTTTGATTATAAAAATACTCTATGATATAATAAAAAAGAGAGATAGCCTGATTGTGGTAGGTCAGCACCTCTCTCTTAGAAAATTCAATTCGTTAAGAAGGCTGTTCCCGCCGTTTCGGAACGGTCTTTTTTTCGTTTATAAACTAATTATTTATAATCTGAAAAAGCGTAGCAATCAAATTTATAATACTTATCACTAACGATAATTTTTCATAAGTCGTCATGCTAACACCTCCCTAACGAGAGGTGTCCGACATCAAGCTATCCCATGACTTCAATTATATCATATCTTTAATTTAAATAATATTATCTATAAATCAATAATTATTTTAAACTTTATATTCTATAACTTTTAAAATAAAACTTAACAACATAGTAAACCAAAAACATCTTTAGAGTTGACTATATCTTTTTATTTTCTTATAATCATATCAAAACATACTTTATAAAATTCAATTTTATAAATATATAAGGAGATAATTTTATGTCATCATCATTAACAACAAAAACCCTATCAAAAATGGCTGTTTGCGTAGCTATTATCTGCATATCAGCTTACATATCTTTCCCTATCACTGCTGTTCCGTTTACTTGTCTTACTTTAGCTATGTTATTATCAGCATTTTTATCCACACCAAAAGAAACTCTAATCATCATGATTGTCTATACGCTAATCGGTGCTATCGGTCTTCCTGTATTTTCTGGTGGTGCAGGCGGTTTCAACTGTTTATTTTCCCCAACTGGTGGTTATCTTTGGGGCTTTATCGTCAGTTATCCTATCGCTAGTTATTTAAAAGGAAATAAAAACTCCTTCAAAAACTTCTTTCTAGCAGGACTTGCTGTTATTCCTATCACTTATATTTTTGGTGTAGCTATGCTTTGCTTCATTATGAAACTTTCCATTTTAGAAGGCATCACCATTGGTGCTTTACCTTTCATTCCTGGTGATATCATCAAAACTTTAATTGCCAGCTACGTTGCTGTTCGTTTGCGAAAAAATTTATTTTATTAATCGAGGAATATATATGATAAACAATAATTTTTTACAAGAAGGTATCTCACCTTCTTATTTTTTTCAATATGTTGATACCTTAACTAATCTAAACTTACATTCACTTGTAATCTATAAAGATAATAAATTGCTTTCTAAAGTTCATATTGCCCCTTATAATGAACATGAAAAACAAACTTTATTTTCTGTGAGCAAATCCTTTACCGCCGTTGCTATGATGTTTGCTCTCCAAGATAAATTATTTACATTAGATACCACAATTTATTCACTTTTAAAACACAAATTAAAATTTGAACCTACTGAAGATATTAAAAGCATCACCATACATTATTTATTATCCATGACTTATGGCTTTATCGACAAAGAAATTCAAGATTTTTACTTAAAAGATGATTGGATTAATGAAGCATTTTCTTTAAAATTACAGACAAAACCTGGCACTTCCTTCTTTTATAATAACCGTTGCCCATTTTTATGTAGTGCCATCATTCAAGAATTAACTGGCAAAAATCTTTTGACTTATCTACAAGAAAAACTCTTTTCTCATTTAAATATAACTAATATAAGTTGGGAAAAAAATACTCAAAACTACGATAAAGGCTCATGGGGTTTAAGTTTGACCACAGAAGATTTAGCTAAATTTGGTCAATTTATACTCAATAAAGGTTCATGGAATAATAAACAATTACTAGCCCCAGAATATATTGAAAAATTACTCACAGTATATATAAATACAGATAATAAAGCTTTTCCAGATAGCAAATTAGGTTATGGCTATTATTTTTGGAAATGCCAACCTGAAAAAGCCTTTCGCTGTGCTGGTCTTTTCGGTCAATATTGCATTATCTTACCTAAAGAAAATATGGTCATAGCTATAACTAGCAATGCTGAAAATGAACAAAAACAAGCTATTTTATCTGCTACATGGAAATTTTTAGCTCAAATAAAAAAAGATAATAAATCCTCTACTCAAGATTTATCATCTTTAAATAACTATCTTTCTAAACTTCATTTACCATATTTACCTAATGACAATTCCATTATTCCCGAAATTTTTCAACAAGAATTTAAGTTCTCTCACAATCCTCTAAATTTAAATTCTATTTCTTTCTCCCAAATTGCTCCTGATTGCATCAGAATTAATATCACTTTAAGCACTAGAAAATATAATTTATTAGCTAAACTAAACGCTTGGCAAAAGAATAATACTAATTCCGAAAATGATAACTTTGATTCTTGTACAACAATTTTCTATGAAAACCCTTACGCCAACTATGGCTGGCAAAATAACAAACTAAATTTAAAATTAGTTTATAACCAAGGCATTTTCATTGACACCTTAGAATTTAACTACTACAACCATCAACTATACCTACATTACAACCCCACTCCATCTTTCATCATCAGAACAAAACCCCATTATCTCATATCCAATCCCATAAAATAACAAAAAGGCTAGAGTATAGATTACTCTAGCCTTTAATTTACACACTACAAAAATACAACACTAAACTACTTCCGCATCATAAATTTTAGTGGTAATCATAGATTATTAAAAATAAATTTTTAAATATCAATAACACCTAACCATTTCCACATTAGCAGACTTTTACACTAGCTGAAAACTATTAGTAAAAATAAAATCACGACTACACTCTTAATTCATCATAATACCAAACTACTTCCGCATTATAAATTTTAGTGGTAACCATAGATTATTGAAAATAACTTTGTTAAATATTAATAACACCTAACCATTCCCGCATTAGCAGACTTT
>NZ_KB899595.1:0-21473 GCF_000378365.1 Megamonas rupellensis DSM 19944
AAATAAACCTAGCAAAGTAAAAAATTGCTAGGTTTGAGTATTTATATAGATGTGATTTATGTGATATTCCCCTTTTTTGCCCCTTTTTTAATAAAATGGCTGAAAAGTATTGATATTATAAGACGTTCCCACACTCTCCGCCATTAAATTAAATGATACAGGGAAATATTTCAAAGTGTTTCAAAGTCTTGATAAATCTAGTATTTAAAGGCTTTTTAGTAGTTTGAAGTATTTCCTTTTTTTATTGCTTTTAAAAAGTTTGCCCCTTTTTAATAGACTCTTATCATTTAAAAATTTATATAATACAATCATTAATTATAGAATTAAACTTATTGTACAAAAATAGATAAAATCTTTTTCTAAAAACAGATTGACTATAGGGCGACACTATACTTTATAATAGAAAAAAATATTTCAAACCGAGGTTTTTTCTATGTTAAACTTACGTACAATGTATAGATTACGCCGACTTATTAATGTTATGTTACCTGTATTAGCTACGCAATTAGCAATCATTGGCATGAACTTTTTTGATGCTACAATGTCTGGTCATGCTGGTGCAGAACAACTCGCTGGTTCATCCATCGGTGGAAGCCTTATGATGCCTATTATTGCAAGCTCTACAGGTATTTTAATGGCTGCTACGCCTATAATCGCCCATTTGATTGGTAAAAATGAAAAAGATGGCATAGCTACCGTTATTCATTCCGGACTAATTTTATCTATTATTATCGAATTGATTTTACTTTTAGCTTATTTCTTCTTTATTGATGATATTTTAGCTATCTTAACACTTGAACCTGATGTATATTATATAGCTAAATACTATATGTTAGCTTTAATCATTGGTTTAAGTGGTGGCTTATTAACTTTTCCACTTCGTTCTTTAACAGATACTGTAGCAGGCACTGCTGTTTCCATGAAAATTTATCTATTAGCATTACCTATCAATGCCTTTTTAAACTATTGTTTCATCTATGGTAATTTTGGTGCCCCTAAATTAGGTGGTATCGGTGCAGGTATAGCAACTGCTATCACTTATTATATTTTACTATTTATTTTTATCGCTATAATTATCAATAATCCTCAATTTAAAAATCTAGCTTTATTCAATTTTAAATTTTCCTTAAAAAGTATCAAAGAATATTTAGGTATTGGTATTCCTAATGGCATGGGTATTTTTATGGAAGCTAGTTTATTTGGTTTTATCATCATCTTCATCAGTAAATTCGGTACAAATTATATAGCAGCTCATCAAGCAGCTATGAGTTTTTCTAGTGTTTTATATATGTTGCCATTGAGCTTTTCTCTAGCTTTAACAATCATCATTGGTATTGAAGTAGGGGCTAAACGATATTTAGAGGCTAAAAAATATGCTTATCTAGGTTTGATTGTATCCTTCCTTTGCGTATTATCAATTGTCGGCTTAGTATTTTACTTCCGTGATTATATAGCACTTTTATATGCTACAGATACTACTTTATTAACATATATTGCTCATTTCTTAATTTATACGGCAGCATGGCAATTATTCGATGCGATTGCTTGTCCAATCCAAGGTATCTTGCGTGGTTACAAAGATGTAAAAGCTGCCTTTTATGTAAGTATGCTTGCTTATTGGGGTATTTGCTTACCTTTAGGTATGTTTCTCGACTATTTCATGACTCAAGGCGCATTTGCTTATTGGCAAAGTATGGTACTTGGTGTTGCTACTTCTGCTGTATTATTATTTTTTAGACTTCGTTACATTGAAAAACGATTTATTTAACAATCATATAAAAAAGGAGAAATGGAATTTAAATTCCATTTCTCCTTTTTTATTTTATCTTTTATAGCTCTTATTTTTTTGCTAAATCTACCATTAATTTTACTGTAGCTGCTTCTACTGATAATTTTCCTGCTGGTATTACGCCTGCTTTACAAGCTTTTATACCAACTTCATATCTATCCATATGCACTCCATCAAATAAACATTGTGTAGTACAAACAATTTTCACACCTTGTTTACTAAGTTCTTCAATAGCGCCTACAATATCTCTTTGTTTATCTTTAGCAAAAGGTATTCCACCTGCACCATATGCTTCGATAACTATACCTTTATAACCCATTTTAGCTAAATTAAATAAAAGTTCACTATCTAATCCTGGCATGATTTTTATTTGTGCTACTTTTAATTCTAAATCACTATGAACTTTAAAAATTCCATTCACTTGAGGATTTTCATATTCATTCCATTTTATATTATTTTCTTCAAAAGTAGCTACTGGCATTTTATTTATACTTTGAATTGAACGCATATCTTCACTATATAATTTTTTAGCCCATAAACCTTCTATTATTTGACCGCCACAAACAGCAAATACACCTGTTTTTTCTGAACTTGCCATCGCAAAAGCTGCATTTAAATTAAATTTTGCATCAGTATTTTCTTCTTCAATAGTTAGTTGTGAACCAATTACCACTACAGGTTTTGCTAAATTCTCCAACATATAATGAAGCGCACAACATGTCCAATTCAATGTATCTGTACCATGAGTTATTACAAAACCATCATATTGTTCATATAATTTTTCAATATAACCTGCGATATATTGCCAATCTTCTGGTTGTAGATTTGTGCTATCTAACTGCATGATATCATAACAATCTATATGACCATAATCTTTTAAATTCGGTACCATCTCTAACATTTCTTTAGCTATAAATCCTGGTACAAGTCCATTTTCACTAGGACGTGAAGCTATAGTACCGCCTGTTGCTAACCAACAAATTTTCTTCATAAAATCCTCACCATCATTTTAATTCATTATTCATTTCATTATCCAATTCACTTTGATATTGTTCATACGCTTCTATATCATATTTTAGACCAGACAAAGCTCTTTTCGCTATTGCTACAGGGCAATCAGACGTACAAACTGGACATTTTCCACATAATTCTTCTACAGCTACTAAAGCTTTTTTTACTTGTTCTACAGTTGCCATATATTTGCTCCTAAATTAAATTTCCATCAATTATTTACAATATCTGGAAAATTAGCTTGTAAATAATCACCTACTAATTCTCCGATATGTTTTTTACCTTCAAAATCAGGATGTAAACCATCAGTTGTCATATTATCTGCTAAATAACCTTGCTCATCCATCAAACCTGATGCCACATCTACATGATACGGTTGTTTTTCTATCCATTCATTTATTTTTAAACGTTCTTTATCCCACCCTTCACTGATATCTAAATTTATAACAGATTTCATTCTTGATGGATTTACAGAAGTTACTGTTAAAAATACAGGAATAATATTATGTTGCTGACATTTTTGTTTTATCGATTTTAAATTATTAATTACAGTTTCCGCTTTCACCCCTGTACGTATATCATTTACACCCCCCATAACAACCAATATCTTAGGATTAAATGATAATACATCATTATCAAAACGATTTAACATATTTGAGGTTAAATTTCCACTAAAACCAATATTTAATACAGGCAAATTAGCATAAGTTTCCCAATTATATAAAGTCGCACTAGGTGGAGTGCTTACAGCTCCCCCTCCATGAGTGATACTATCGCCTAATGCTGCCACTTTTACATTATCTTGTTTTACAGTGAAATAACTATTTTTAGCTTCAGCTAATTTATGATTATTTTCGTCATATGCCTGTACATTGAAAAAATAAAGTCCTTTTTTTGTATAAGCTTTATTATCATAATAATCCATGCCTTGTGGGCAAGTATATGATGCTATTTTTTCTATATTATTAAAATCATATTTAGGTACATAAAATACATCTATTTTATAATGGTCTGCATTTTTTACAGGCACCCATGAATATACTGGATAAACTGGCATATAATCCATTTTATCAAAATGAGTAGTGATTTTTAGCGGTGATATTTCTACATCTTTTGCCACTAAATATGTAGTATATTCACGTCTGCTAAAATCTTCTAATTTATATTCATCACCCTTGTTTTGCCAATTGAGTTTATACATTTCCCCCTTGTGTAATAATCTAGGTTTTGTATAATCTGATACTGGCACTTTATTTTCATCTAAACCTCTGACTTGCCATTTTAAATTCTGTGATAAATTCACTTCACTATTATCTAATTGATAGCCAGATGCATAGATATTGTATTTTGTAAATAATACTTCTTGCGTATCTATATTTTTTACAATTAATTCATACATAACAGCATTTGGGATTTCTGGCCAATTTAAAATAGCTGACTTAAACTCTACATTTTCGACTTTATTTTCAGTAGCATTATCTAAAGTTTTACTTGGTATGATATTTTCTTCTTTAGCTAATATTGTAGTTTTTTCTTTTTTATCCGTATCTTTATCAATATTACCTGTATTATCCATCTTATCTGTTTTTATTTTAGCTTCTTTTGTTTGCACTAAAGCTTGTTTGGAAGGAACTTGTGCAAAGGTTAAATTTACATTCATAAAATTTAAAATGCTTACAGCTAATACAGTTCTTATAAAAAATTTTTTTAATTTCACTTTATTCTCCCTACTAAATAAAACAGATAGAAAATTCTTCAATCTTCTATCTGTTTAAAATATTTTTAAGTTCTAATATCTTTTGCGTTTAGATGAAGAAGCAAAGCCTAATTGTTCCCTATATTTCATAACTGTTCTTCGTGATATTTTCATACCATTTTCATTCAAGATATTTGTTAATTGTTGGTCACTAAGCGGTTTTGCTTTATTTTCATTTTCAATGAGTTCTTTTATTTTTGCTTTTACCTTATCAGCGATTATGTCTTCTTCTCCGTTTTGTTTGCTTACACTACCTGCAAAAAACTTCTTTAAAGCCACTATACCATAAGGCATTTCCATATATTTATTAGCAACTGTTCTACTAACAGTTGATTCATGTACACCAATATTTTCAGCAACAGTTTTCATAAGTAAAGGCTTCATATAGGATAAGCCTTTATAAAATACCATTTCTTGTTGTTTTACAATCTCATTTACTACTTTCAATAAAGTTATACGTCTTTGTTCTATACTTTTAATCAACCAAATGGCAGAATTTACATGTTGCTCAATATATTTTTTACTATGCGTATCTAATATATCTCTTTTATAGCAAAGACTGTTTACTCGTAATTTAGGTACATTCGTTTCATTTATAATTACTTCTAACTGTCCGTTAATATCCCTAACTACTACATCAGGTACAATATATTCTAAATTTTCTTTACCAAAAGATGCTCCTGGTTTTGGGTTAAAAGTGCGAATTATATCTATCGCCTCTTGTACTTGTATAGGTTCTACATTTTCTAATGTAGCTATCTCTTTTATTTTTCCCTCAGCTACTTTTGGTAAATATTTATCTATAATAGCTTTTATAATTCCGTCATATACATTAATTTTCTTTGCCTGTATAGCTAAACACTCTGGTAAATCTCTCGCCGCAATTCCTATTGGTTCTAATATTTGAATTTTTGCCAAAACATTTTCTATTATCTTTTCATTTATTTTCAATAAAGATGATATTTCAGCTATACTCACTCTTAAATATCCTGCTGCATCTAATAATCCAATGATATATCTAGCTACTTTTATCTCTTGTTTATCGTTAAAAGTAAAATCCACTTGTTCTGATAAATATTCTTCTAATGTCTGATTATTTCTCGTGAACTCTTTTACTTTAAAATCATCGTCATTTGCTACAGGTTCAGGCTTTTCATCATCTTTGTTTAAGTATTCTAAAAAATCCATAGTTTTATCAAAGTTAGAAGCAGGCTCAAGCTCATGTTCTGAGCTTGAGTCTATTTCTAAAGTCGGATTTTCCATATATTCTTTTTCGATGAGTTCGCCTAATTCATGGGCAGATAATTGTAAAATATTTATGGATTGCTGAAGTTTTGGTGTCATTAACAATTTTTGTTTTAAATTTAACGATAATAACTGCTTCATTGTTTTTTCCTCTTTAAATTAGCATTCAACAGGTTCCATAGCTGCAGCGAGTGCTGCACCAAGTGCAGAACCACCATTTTCTAATACAAGTTCTAATTTGTCAGCTTCTTCGCCTAAAATTTCATAAATAGCTTTTTGCATATTGTCTTTTATTGTAGGCATTTTTTCATATACAGAACCATCTACAGCTACAAATTGTTTTGGAATGCCACCATTTGGATATAAATGCCACATAATACCGCAATAAGTAGCAACTACTAATCTTGCAGAACGGCTAGCAATTGTTTCAGCTAAAGCTTTTACCCAAATAGCATCATCTGTAGTTATATCTGCATTGATTTTTGCTTTTAATAAATCACATACTCCATCTAAATTATCGCTGTTATCAGCTAAAATAGTGGATATATCAATACTTGTGAATTCTACTTTGCCAATATTCCAAGCATCATCTAAGCAATAAGACAATAATTCACCCATATAACGACCAGAAACCATTTTTTCTAAACGTTGTTCATATGGTTTTTCAGATTCCATATCTAATTTGTAATCGTATTTATTGATAGCGAGTTTATTAAATCCGCCAGATTCCATATTTATAACCATTGCAGGTTTACCCATGCCAGTGAATGTTTCATAATAGCATGTATTATGACCTGTAGCATAGATAGAACCAATATTTACATTACCTAATTTGTATGCAGCTGCTAATAAAACTGCTACTGTATCATTGATAACTGCTGTTGGTTCAACATTTGTAAGATTTTTACGAGCTAAAGCTGCTTTTAATAAATCATTTACAACTTCGCCTTCAACGCCTTTTGTAGCAAATTCTTTAGTCCAAATAATAAGACGTGCATTATAAATATTTGTCTGAGAAGATGGGAAGGAGAAAGTATGTCCTAATAAGTATTTTTTATCGCGATTGCCATCAACAGCTTCTTCTACCATATCAGCGATAAAATCAAATAATTCATCAGCATTTGCATCAGCGCAAATAAAATCATATTCGCCTGGCACTACTAATGGTTTAGCAACTTTTTTAATAACTTCGAATTTGCCTTCACCATCTAAACGAATTAAAACTACACGAAGATTTGTGCCACCAAAATCAAGTGCTAAGTATTCTCCTGTTTCTCTACCAGTAGGTAAACCGATATAAGATGGTAACATACGTAAAGAAGATTCTCCTGTTTCTTTTACGCCATGTTCTATATCATAGCGAAAAGATGCTGCTACATCTTTTATGGCATCGCTATCAAGTGTAAATTCATCAATCATTTCTTGAAATTTTTTGTTATCCATCGAATTATTTTGCCCCTTTTTTATCTAAAAGTGAACTACTCTTCATTAAGAAATGAGAGCTTCTTGGAAAATAATTAGTAATCTAACTATATCTGCCAAGCACTACGGCTAGTCCCTAACCTGAATTTATATAATGATTTACATTTTATTTATCAATATTTTGTATAAATTAGGCAATTTTTGCCCATTAAGTTAAAATCTTCCTTTAGGAATTACTTCCATCCAGTTTCCATCTGGGTCATTGATAAAATAAATACCCATTTCTTTATTTTCATAGCAAATGCAACCCATTTTTTCATGAAGTTCATGCGCTTTTTCATAATCGTCTACTTCAAAAGCTATATGGAATGTATTATCACCTAAATTATAAGCTTCTTTTTGACCTTTTATCCATGATAATTCTAATTGATGAGTTGTTTCATCATCGCCCATATAAACTAAAGTAAATTCTGGTGTATCTAAACGGTCTACTTCTTTCAAGCCTAAGGCTTTATTATAAAAATCAATTGATTTTTCTAAATCTAAAACATATATATTACTATGCAAAAATTTGAAATTCATACCCACACCCCATATCTATTGATCTTTTTATATCTTATTTTAGCATAGATTAGAAAGTTGAACAAATACGCTTTTCCTACATAAAAATAAAATAAAATCGCTATTTCCAATATATATCTTCTACTTTTTTTGCTATGATATAATTAATAGTTATGAAATAAATCACAAAAATGACATATTCTTAAGAAGATTAATTAATACAAAAAATAAAATTCTAGGAGGATTTTTTATGAATATATCTGTTCTTGGCTGTGGTCGTTGGGCAAGCTTTCATGCTTGGTATGCCAATCATATTGGTCATAATGTAAAAATCTGGGGTAGAGAAGGCTCTAAACATCTAGAACAGCTACAAACTACACATCAAAATGAATACCTTAGTCTATCTCCTGATATTACTTATACAAATGATTTGAAACTCGCATTAAATTTTGCAGATACAATCATCATCTCCATCAGCTCTCAACAATTGCGAAACCTAGCTAAGGAAATCAAAAAGACTGATTTATATATGCAAAAAACATTTATTCTATGTATGAAAGGTCTTGAAATTTCAACAGGAAAGCGTCTATCTGAAGTATTCACTGAAGAAATTGGCGAAGATTGCAATGTAGGTGTTTGGGTAGGTCCTGGTCATGTTCAAGATTTCTTAAAAGGCATTCCTAATTGCATGGTCATTTCAGCCAAAAATACAGATATCAGTAAACATATTATCAATATTTTTAGCAGTGATTTAATTCGTTTTTACTATAGCGAAGATTTAATCGGTACAGAGATTGGAGCTGCTGCCAAAAATGTAGTAGGTATTGCTGCCGGTATGCTCGACGGTATGCACTACACTAGCTTAAAAGGCGCTCTAATGGCACGTGGTACTTATGAATTATCTAATTTAATCAAAGCTTTAGGCGGAAATAATATGACAGTATATGGTCTTAGCCATCTTGGCGATTATGAAGCTACTTTATTTTCAGCATATAGCAATAACCGTTGTTTTGGTGAAGATTTTGTCTTAAACAAACCATTTAGCAAATTAGCCGAAGGTATTTACACTATGCAAGCTCTCTTAAAACTTGCTGACAAACATCATGTAGAATTACCAATTTGCGCTGTAATCAATGAAATTGTAATCAATCATAAAAATCCTAAAGAAGAATTATTAAATTTATTCATGCGACCTTTAAAAGCTGAATAATACAGGTGGTGAAGCTATGTCAACATTTGCGATTACTTTAAAAAAATTACTTCAAGAAAAAAATATGAAACAAAATGAACTAGCACGTTTAACTAAAATTAATAAATCTTCTATCAGCGAATACTTATCGGGAAATTATCAGCCCAAATATAAAAATATCCTAAAAATAGCTGAAGTCTTAAATGTATCTCCAAATATTTTCTTGGAAGATACTTCTAGCGAAGAAAATGTTAAACGACTTCCTATCTTAGGCAAAATCGCTGCTGGTATTCCCATCTTAGCTCAAGAAAATATTGAAGGTTATTTGCCTTATGATGATAATGATGCTGATTTTTGTCTACGTATCCATGGTGATAGCATGATTAACGCTCGCATCAATGATGGTGATATTGTTTTTATCAAACAACAATCAACTGTAGAAAATGGAGAAATCGCTGCTGTCTTAGTCAATGATAGTGCTACTCTAAAGCGTGTTTATTTCGTAGATGATACAGTGCAACTGCGCTCTGAAAATCCTAAATATAAACCAATGGTTTTCTCAAAAAATAATTGCGATAATTTCCGCATACTAGGAAAGGCTATCGCTTTATACACTAAATTTTAAATAAAAAAGATGCTTTGAGAATATATATCTCAAAACATCTTTTTTTATTTCATCAAAATAGATTAAATTACAATATATTAATCAACCATTTTCATGCCACATTCTTCCATGAGTTTCTTGGCTTCTACATATTGAGCTATACCTTGAGCTACTTTTTGAGCATCTTTCATAGCTACAACTACAGTAGCTGGTCCATTAACTACATCTCCACCAGAGAAAACTCCATGTCGCATAGTCATACCATATGGTTTTTCACGAGTTTTTACAAATCCATTTTCATCTACATCAATACCGCTTGTAGAGTCTACAATTCTGCTAGCAGGTTTTTGTCCTATAGCAATGATTATTTTATTTGCAGAGAAATATTCTCGTCCATCTGTATCTACGACTTTGTCTAATGCTTCATCAAATTCACGTACCGAACATTTTATACCTGTTACTGCATCTTCTCCTGTGATTTCTACAGGACCTCTTAAAGCGTGTATTTCTACATCTTCTTCTTTAGCTGCATCTATTTCAGATTTTAAAGCTGCCATATCTTCTTCACGACGACGATTTACAACTTTTACAGATTTTGCACCGCAACGCATAGCTGTACGAGCAGCGTCCATAGCAGTATTACCACCGCCAATTACCACTACTTCATCGCCTTCTTTGATTGGCACTTCATTAGGGTCAACGCTATTGCTATTGGATAATTCCACCATCTGCAAGAAATATGTTGCTTGAATTACTCCTTTTAATTTAGCACCATCTATTGGTAAAGATTTAGATAAAGCATTACCAGTACCGATAAAAATAGCATCAAAGCCCTGATTAAATAATTCATCTACTGTAATTTCTGTGCCTACCATGATATTTAATTTAAAATCTACGCCTAATTTTTTAATGCGTTTTACTTCACGACGAACTACTTGTTTTGGTAAGCGAAATTCAGGAATACCGTACATCAATACTCCACCAGCTTCTGGCTGAGAATCAAATACTGTTACCTTAAATCCCATTTTAGCTAAATCCCCAGCTACTGTAAGACCAGCAGGGCCTGAACCAATTACTGCAATATTTCCAGGCTGAGATTTCGCTACATTTGGAGCCACTAATTCAAGTTCTCCGTCCATGTCGGCAATGAATCGCTCTAATTTACCAATTTTTATTCCTTGACCTTTACGTCCCAAAATACAAGAACCTTCACACTGACGTTCATGTGGGCAAACTCTACCACAAACTGCTGGTAAATTACTACGCTGAGCAATAATCATACTAGCCTTACCTAAATCGCCATGCGATAATGCATCTATAAATTCTGGAATATTATTACTAATTGGGCACCCCGTACGACACATTGGCTTTTTACAGTTCAAGCAACGTTTTGCTTCAACAATAGCTTCTCTAAGCGTATAGCCATTTGTCTCGTATCCTACATCAGCTGTATTTGACATATAATTCACCTCTATGGTTTTAGTACTAAATTATTTATATTAATTATATCATTAAATCAAACTAATATACAATTATTTTAACAAAAAAAGCCATCAGTTATAAGAACTAATAGCTTTTCTTCGTGAAATTTATATTTTATTTTTAACGTTTTTCAATATTTTTAACTTCTAATTCGATACCGCCATGCCAATCTTTATCTACTTCAGCATAAATGCGTACAGGTGTATCCATGGATAATTGATACCATATATCATCATCAACTTCTACTGTCATAGAATTTCCTTCATTATCAGTAAATGTATATAAATCTTTGTAGATATGTTCAGTGAATTTGCCATCTACTAATACACGTTGTTCGTCCCAACCGTTAGCTTTAATATCTGCAATTGTCGTTACTTGAGCACTATTGTGGTGCTTAGCTGCGAATACAACAGCTGTACCTAAAACAAAAACAGTTACTAAACTCAATACTACCGCTAACATTTTTTTCATATTATCACTCCTATATATTTATTAAAAATAAAATCCTTATTTATTATTTTTATCAGGTAAATAAACTCCAACATTTTACACTTATATAATAAACAATTATTATTAAAGAATAATTATATCCGAATTAAAATTAGATTAAAAATAGACGCTAGGACTTTTTATTTACTAAAAAAAATGGTTTTATATATGTAAGAAGTATTTTTAGGAGGAATTTTTATGAGCAAAATTTTAATTGTAGAAGATGAACACCGCATTGCTCGTTTTTTACAAATGGAACTAGAGCATGAAGGTTTTTCAACTGCCAGTGAGAGTAATGGGCTACGAGCATATGAGCGTATTATTCAGGAAGATTATGATTTAGTCTTACTAGATATTATGCTACCAGATATGGACGGATTAACCATATGCCAAAATGTGCGCAAATTATCCGATATCCCTATCATCATGCTCACAGCAAAAGATGAAATAAATGATAAAGTAACAGGACTTGATATCGGTGCTGATGACTATATCACTAAGCCATTTGCTATTCAAGAACTTCTAGCTAGAATACGTGCTACCCTTCGCAAACATAATAATTCTACTACTAAACCTGCAGAAGAACCTTCAGTGTTCAAATTTAAAAATATCCATGTATATCTTGACCGTCATGAAGTAAAAGTTCATAACCAATTAGTTGAACTCACTAAAAAAGAATATGATTTACTTTTATATTTATTACACAATCATGACCATGTTTTATCTAGAGAGCAAATCCTCCAATCCATCTGGGGTTATGAATATATGGGTGATACCAATGTAGTCGATGTTTATATTCGCTATTTACGCGCCAAAATTGATGATTATTTCAATGAAAAATACATTCATACAGTAAGAGGCATCGGCTATGTTATCAAAACTTAAAACTTATTTAAATATGTGTATTCACCCTCGTTTAAAATATATGCCTATTTCCCTAAAATTAGCTTTTATCTACAGCATCATGCTCTGCTTAATTTTAATTGTAACTTTAAGCAGTACCTTGATTGGCATACATTACGTTCTCTTTCACGAAGCTGAAGTATCCATCAATTTATCTGCTAATTATGTAGAGAAAAAAGCTAATAATGAAACAGTGCCAGAATTACTACAAGATGTAAAAAGTTCTGCCCTTATCCCTGGCGTTGTCATGCGTGTAACAGATAGCAATAATAATATAGTTTATGATAGTTTGCCAATGTATATATCTATCAATCACGTTCAGGACTCACTTGCTAGACAAGAAGAACATCCTCAAATTGAAGATTACATTCGCAATGCTCTTTTACCTTCAGATTTAAAATTTGTCAATTTTAAACATTTTTGGATTTTCTATACGCAAAGAACTATTGTCAAAAACGATGAAACGTATACACTTCATTTCTTGCGAACGATTACAGCAGAAAAAGTATTTTTAGAAGAATTATCCGAAACTATTTTTTATGCTGGTATTGCAGGGGTAATAATCTCTATTATCTGCGGTTTTCTCCTCAGTAGAAGATTATTAAAACCATTAAGAGATATTACCACGACTGTAAAAAATATTGAAATCCAAGATTTAAATCAACGCATCAAAGTACAACCAACTAGAGATGAATTAGAAGAACTTTCTAATACCTTTAATTTAATGTTAGAGCGTTTACAAAAAGGTTTTGAGCAACAGCGTCAATTCGTATCCGACGCCTCTCATGAGCTTCGCACGCCTGCCACTGTAATTTGCGGTTATTCAGATATGCTTGCTCGTTGGGGTAAAGACGACCCTCAAACTGCTGATGAATGTATCACAGCTATTCATTCTGAAGCCATTAATATGCAACGTTTGATTGAAAAGCTCTTATTCTTAGCTAGAGCAGACCAAAAACGTCAAGTATTGCATAAAGAGTCATTGAATTTAAAACCTTTAATTGCCGATATTGCCAAAGATACGCAATTAATAGCTCCTCAACATACTATAACTTGCACTCATAATGATGATGGATATATCTTTGCTGATGAATTAGTGATGCGTCAAATGCTTCGTATCTTTTTAGATAATAGTATAAAATACACGCCAGATGGCGGAAAAATCACCATTTCCTCAGAAAATAAAGTCAAACATATGATTGTAAAAATCTCAGATACTGGTATCGGTATCGCTAAAGATAAACAAGATAAAATCTTTGAGCGTTTTTATCGCGTAGATAGTGCTAGAACGAGAAACGGCGTTGGTGGTACTGGTCTTGGTCTATCCATTGCCAAATGGATAGCTGATGCCCATGATATCGAAATCAGATTATCTAGCAAATTAAATAAAGGAACAACAATTATTTTAATCATTCCTAAAGATAATTAAATAAAGCACCTTAGGCTTAAATCTATGAGCTTAAGGTGCTTTTTTCGTATTTTATTTATGAAATTTTAATCAATATCTAGCTTGTCCGTTGATAAAAGAAATCATTGTTTTAGCTGGTAAAGTTACCATTGTACCATCTGGTTGTTGCCAAGAAATAGCTTTTTTCAATACTCCAGAAGTTACATATCCTTCTTTAGAAAAGCTTATATCTTTACCGCCTGCAAATTCTACAAATCCAGCCATTTCATCGCCAGCTAAACCTGTTTTAAAACCATATGGTCTTAAAAGAGCATCATCTCTCAAGCGACCATTTTTCACTGAACCATCAGGATAAAAACCTAATTCATATTGGTCTTCAAAAGTAATCAGACCATATTTATCTTTATTCACACTTACAGTTACTTCTTCATCAATAGTACCAGATAATACAGTGCCATCGGTCGCAAAAGTTACAGGCTTATTGCCTTTATAGCGTATATGAGCATAAGTTGGGAAAGGAATAGAAACACTTGTAAACGGATGGAAAATACGAGGATAGAAAATGCTATTATTACTTTCCTCATAATAATCATTGATTACATTTCTCCAGCCAGTAGGACGAAGTGCAATATCGCGATTTAATACACCTGTTATCACTTCATTATTTTCATTTAATTCCACTACTGTACCTTTTTTGAATTTCAAATCATCATTTGCCACGCTAAAACCTTGAGGAACTAATACTTTTGTCTTATCTAAAGTCATAGTTTTTGCCTCTGCCATAGACATAGATAAGCCACAACATAATAAACCTACTGCTAAAAATACTTTTAATTTTTTCATTTTATCACCTCTTATATTTAATATGACAAAAGCTCATCAAAATTGATGAGCTTTTATTTATCTTATTATTTTAGCACTAATATTATTCTGGTTTTTTAATTACTTCAATGCCACCCATGTATGGACGAAGCACTTTGGGAATTACTACAGAACCATCTGCTTGCTGATAGTTTTCTAATACAGCAGCTACAGTACGTCCTACTGCAAGACCAGAACCGTTCAATGTGTGTACAAATTCAGGTTTTGCACCTGCACTGCGACGGAATTTGATATTTGCACGACGAGCCTGATAATCGCAAACATTAGAGCAAGAAGAAATTTCACGATAAGTATTATAGCTTGGAAGCCATACTTCGATATCGTAAGTCATAGCAGCTGTGAAACCAATATCACCTGTGCAAAGTTTTACTACATGATAAGGGATTTCTAAGAGCTGTAAAACTTCTTCTGCATTATTAACCATTTTTTCTAATTCATCATAAGATGTTTCAGGTTTAACGAATTTAATCATTTCAACTTTGTTAAACTGATGTTGACGAATAAGGCCACGAGTATCGCGACCAGCACTACCTGCTTCTGCTCTAAAGCAAGCAGTATAAACGCTGTAGTATTCTGGTAATTTATCGCCATCTAAGATTTCATCTCTATGGAAGTTAGTAGCTGGAACTTCACCTGTTGGTACGAGATAATAATCTAAGCCTTCAAGTTTGAACATATCTTCAGAGAACTTAGGCAACTGACCTGTACCAGTCATGCTGTCTTTATTAGCGATAAATGGTGCAAGCATTTCTGTATAGCCTTGTTTATCTACATGTAAATCCATCATGAAGTTAATCAAAGCACGTTCAAGTCTTGCGCCTAAACCTTTATAGAAAGTAAAACGTGTACCTGTAACTTTTGCAGCTCTTTCAGGATCTAAAATATCAAGGTCTGCACCGATATCCCAATGAGCTTTTGGTTCAAAATCGAATTCACGAGGAGTACCCCAACGGCGAACTTCTGGATTATCGCTATCATCTTTACCTACTGGTACAGATTCATGGCACATATTTGGAATGCGAAGTAAAATATCATGTAATTCATCTTGAACTTCACGAAGCTGTTTATCTAATTGGCTAATTTTTTCACCAACTTGACGCATTTCTAAAATCACAGCATCAGCATTTTCTTTATTCTTTTTCATTTCGCTGATTTTTTTAGAAACAGCATTTTTCTGGCTTTTTAAATTTTCTGTTTCAGCAATGATTTCACGACGTTGTTTTTCAAGTTCCATGAAACGGTCAAGATTCATTGGATTATTTCTGTTTTTTAAATTCTGTAATACTAATTCAGGGTTATCTCTGACAAATTTTATATCGAGCATTATTTTAACCTACCTTTTTTTGTAACTAAATATGTAGTAATCTTAATTTTACAACATAATCCATTAAATTAAAAGTTTACCACATAATTATTTCATTTTCTATGGATATATATTTCAAAATTCATCAATATTTATTAGTTTTTAGCTTCTGTTCCCTTGATATCATCTAATAAACTTTGATTGCCGTTTATTGGTTTTACATTAGCATATCTAAACAATTGTAAAAATATATCATGTGCTATTGGTGCTGCTACTTGACCACCATAGTACTCGCCACCAGCTGGGTCATTGATGATTACAAGCACTGTGAATTGAGGGTCTTCCACTGGTCCAAAACCACAAAATGAAGCGATATAATGTCCTGGCAAATATCCGCCATTTACCATATCGATTTTCTGTGCTGTACCTGTTTTACCAGCAATATGATAACCTTCAATACTTGCTTTAGAACCACCACCTGTGGAAACTACTTGTTCTAATACAGATTTCAAAGTCTTATCCACATCAGAGTCAATACAACGGCGAACTTCTTCGCGTTCCATTTGCTGATATACTGTGCCATCAGCATTATAAATAGCCTTCACGATATGAGGTTTTAACAATACACCATCATTTGCTATAGCAGACATAGCAGTGATCATCTGTAGTGGTGTTACCGCGATACTTTGCCCAATAGAGGAAGTCGCTACGTCAGAAGCAACCATATCTTTTGGATTGAATAAAATCCCAGATTCTTCACCTGGAAGCTCAATGCCTGTACGTTCGCCAAAACCAAATTTACGAGCATAATTCATTAAGCGTTCGCCACCTAATTCCAAACCTAATTGAGCAAAACCTGTATTGATAGAATTTTTTACAACATCAAGGAATGTAACTGTACCAAAGCTATCACCACTCCAGTTTTGAATAGTTCTACCTGAAACTTCAATAGTTCCTGGATCAACAAAAATATCTGTTGGCGATACTAATTTTTCCTGAAAACCAGCAGCTGCTACGATAGATTTAAATGTAGAGCCTGGTTCATAGATATCTGATACAGCTCTATTTTTCCAAACATTAGGATCGTATTTATGGAAATTATTTGGGTCATATGATGGTCGAGATGCCATAGCCAAGATATCGCCATTTTTCGGGTTCATTACTATAGCTGTTACTGATTCAGCACCATGATCCATCATCGCCTTATCCAAAGCTTTCTCAATGATAAATTGATACTGTGCATTGATAGTCAACTGGATATTTTTACAATTAGCATCTACAGGTGAATTCTTCAAAAATACAGAGTCCATAATCGGTCTAGCCAAAGCATCTGTAAAAATAGAAGAAGTTTGTTCTTCACCTTTTATCATGCCATCAAATTGTTGCTCAATACCATCTAAACCTTTATCATCTGTACCCACAAAGCCGATTACATTGGCAGCTAACATATCATTTGGATAATATCTTTTACTTTCTTGAATAAAACCAAGACAAGCCCTATATTCAGGCTTTTCCTTCATTAAATTTTTCAAAGCCTTCGTTTCTTCCGGTTCCATCTGTCTTTTTACCCAAACGAAACCACCACCTTGAGCGATATCATCTAAAATATCTTTTTCGGTAAGTCCAATCAAAGGAGCTACATCTCTTGCCGTTTGTTCTGGATCTTCCACATGATTAGGATCAATATATAAAGAGCTAACCATTGTACTTATCGCCAGCTCTTTCATTTCCGCATCATAGATAGTACCACGAGGCACATGAAGCACAGATGACTCTTGAACTTGCGATTCCAAGCGAGATAACATTTCATCTCCACGAACTATTTGCACCCAAGCATATCTAGCCATGACGCCAATAATAAAAACGAGCAATCCTATGAATAAATAAATTATATGCATTTGCACTTTATTTACTTTTTTTACTATTTTTTTATTTTGTCCACTATTTTTATCCATAATCTTCTTAGCCTAAAGACCTACGATAAAATACCTCACTTTCCTTAAACATAACTCTAATTATATCAAATTTTACTATAAAGATATATTTCTAACCTTGAATTATCTAAAAAATTATTTCATAGGCAAACAATCCATTTAATGATAAAATATTAATTGTATCTAAGTATACATATTTACATTTACTAAAATCTATTGAGGTGAGTTTTATGAAAGTAATTAAAACAACTAATGCACCTGGTGCTGTAGGACCTTATTCCCAAGCTATCGAAATCGACAACCTTGTTTTCGCTTCTGGTCAAATCGCTTTAGACCCTGCTACTGGCGAAATGGCTGAAGGTATCGAAGCTCAAGCTCATCAAGCTTTAAAAAATGCTCAGGCAGTAATCAACGCTTCTGGCGCAAAATGGGAAAATGTAATCAAAACAACTGTATTCATCACAAATATTGATGATTTTGCTAAAGTAAATGAAATCTATGCCACTTACTTTACACAACCATATCCTGCTCGCTCCTGTGTAGAAGTAAGTAAATTACCAAAAGGTGCCTTGATTGAAATAGAAGTAATTGCTAAAAAATAAGCTTTAACTTAAAAATAGGAATGATACAAAAAATATCATTCCTATTTTTTCATTATCTCCAATTCCATTCTAATATTGCTTTATATAATTCAGCACGTTCGTTAATTGATGTTCTTCTAAATTCATTATATGACTTAAATGCTAAACTACTATCTTGTACAAATCTCAAGAAAGTTGGATTATTTATATATTTTTGTTCATTCAACGTTTGAGTTAAAATATTTTGAGAAAAATATTGTTTTACTTTTTCGGAATATACTTTATCTCCATAGGAACGATTGAAACTTCTTGGTAATACTAATAAATCTCCTATATTGTTTCTAACAGATACAAATTCATCATTATTAGTAAATTCATCTACATGATCTTCATAATGATTAGCCCAAATATGCTCTATTTCTATTTCTTTTTCTTTATTAAGCATATAATCAGATGTATTCGTTGCTCTTGATACTATTTCAGTAATTAATGATAACAACACTTTTATAGCATTTTTATTTGACCTATTTAATGTCGGTGAATTCTCTAACTTTAATAAATTACTTGAAGTATCTTTTAAAATTTTATTTATCTCTTCTATATTTTTATCTCTAATTTTTTTACACATACTATATATAGTATATTCCATAGCACTTTGGGAAATTTTATAATGATTCCACACACGCCATGATAAGATTTTTGTTAAATATTTAGATATCATTTTTATTTTCTTTTCAATAGTACTTTCACTATCATTATATTTAATAGATGCCAAAATTAAAGCTGGTTGCAATGTAAAACCATAATCACTATTTACTATTAAATATAAATAATTTTTAGTATCTCTATTTTGAACAATTTTATTAATTTTTTCATATATATTTGCAAAATATGTTATTTTATTTAAAAATTGTATAAAATCGTTAGAAGTTTTTAATCCTAATTTAATACTATTATCACGAAACCAACGATGAAACTCTTTACCTATTCGAACAAAATCAGAATTTACATTCTTACTTTGTGCAAAATCTTCTGCATAATGTCCTCTAAAATAAATTTTAAAAAATTCAAATTCAGCTTTTGATTTTGATGTTAACTTTATATTTGTAAGCTTCCTTATAATCTCATCAAAATCTTTCATAGCTTTTAATCTATAATTATCTTCTATATTAGCAAATAAATAACTTCTTAACATTTCGACTTGAGTCAACGAAAGTCCTCTATCATTCATTGTTTCAAAAATTACATAAGCAAATTCATCACTATTAGTCCATACTCTAGAAAAAACTACTTTTTCTTTTAACCAATATGTAAAACTCACAACATTTTCTTCATTTATATCTTCATTCCAGCATTCCACTATATCATTATATCGTTCAACTAAATTTTTTACAGATATGGTATCTGTACTTTTTAAATCATATTTACCATTTTCATATAAAGATAACATACACTCATTACGTTCTTCTATATCTAAATTAAATAATTGTTCTCCATAATAATCATCATAAATTAATTTTTTTATTTCTTCTGGAAAATTTTTAACTTTTCCATAAGTTCTTACTAAATAAATAAGTAATAACGTTAACGAAGTAATTCTTTGTTGCCCATCAATAATTGAGCTTCTTTTTCCACCTTTTATAGAAAGAACTATTTCCCCCATATAATAAGGATCATAATTTCTCACATCACTTAAACGATCTTCTATTTTCCAATTTTTTAGAAACTCCAAGGATAGATCCATTATTAAATCTTCCATTTGTTTTTTTGCCATACATATTCTCTTTGATAAAAATCTACATCAAATTTATCTGAAAATAATTCTTTTAATGAATACACTTTACTATCAACAATTTTATTATCCATAATAAATCACCTCACAAAAAATATCTATAAGTTAAATTCTATTCTCTTTAATAGTGCCCTGCAAGCTTTATCTATATCTTCATATGTTTCATCAAAATTATCTGTATACCATGGATCTTTTACATCACGATTTTCACCGACAAAAGACATCATCTTATATACTTTATGCTCTGTATCTTCACCGATAATATAGCTTAGATTGCGTAAATTATTATTATCCATCACGATAATATAATCATACATATCATAATCTTGTTTTGTTATCTGCACAGCTTTTCGCTTGCTAAATGGAATATTCATCTCACGAAGTTTTGCTTTTGTACCATAGTGAGTATCACAGCCAATTTCCTCACGACTTGTAGCTGAAGAATTGATTATAAATTTATCAGCTAAATCCGCTTTTCGCACTAAATCTTTCATCACAAATTCAGCCATAGTTGAACGACAAATATTACCATGACATACAAACATAATTTTTATCAAAATTCTCATCTCCTTATAAGCTTTTATTACTTTTTTATTGTTTAATAATATATATTATGACCAATAAACTAACCATTTCTATAAAATTATAAATAAAAAACTGTATATTCCTTATCATCCGTTATCTTTTCTTTTACATTATAGAACTTGAATTTATTATAATGAGCTCAGCAATAGCTTTAACAAGTGGAATTTCTTTTTGCAATTGCATTTCATCACTATAAGGTTTATATCTTTCATCATTTTTTCCACTTTTACTATGAACAAGTGAATTTCGTTTGACATACTCCCCATGCCTAAAGGCAGGGGATTCTTGGATACAAACGATACTTGCCTACTAAAATAGCAGGTCTTACTATATCTCTCCAAAGAAGGTTGATGCCCCAACCTTCCATATATTTATAGCAGCATTTCTATCTCTATTGTGGCTGGTTTTGCACTTTGCGCAAATCCACTCACGAACTGCCAAATTTTTAGTTTCAGGATTTTTTGTACCACAAACATGGCAAATTTGCGAACTTGGATAGTATCTATCTATCTTTTGCACTATTGAGCCAATTTCTCT
>NZ_KB899596.1:0-13440 GCF_000378365.1 Megamonas rupellensis DSM 19944
AAAAGATAGATAGATACTATCCAAGTTCGCAAATTTGCCATGTTTGTGGTACAAAAAATCCTGAAACTAAAAATTTGGCAGTTCGTGAGTGGATTTGCGCAAAGTGCAAAACCAGCCACGATAGAGATAGAAATGCTGCTATAAATATATGGAAGGTTGGGGCATCAACCTTCTTTGGAGAGATATAGTAAGACCTGCTATTTTAGTAGGCAAGTATCGTTTGTATCCAAGAATCCCCTGCATTTAGGCATGGGGAGTATGTCAATAAGGGGCAGAAAAATAGGCAGTGTATAATACAATTCCACCTTTTCCATATGGGATGGTAATGAACTACCTCCACTAGAACTAAGAAAATCTCGACAGCGTGTAAGTAAATCCAAATAATATGAGTCGATTTGGAACGCTAAAGAAGTTTCTTTTAATGAACTAAATAAGCTAAATATTATTTCAATTCTCTTAATTAAATCTCTACTAGGTTCTGCCCAAAAGTGAGCTTTATGTTCCCCTGTTGGCAATCTCTCATTCATTATTCTAAAAAGCCTAACCAAATCATAATGTAAGGTCATAAGCGTTTCCCGAAGTTTTTGATTCTTAAACGATATATATAAATCGGAGTATTCTGCATTTATTTGACTACACGCTAATAATTCTCTATACTGTGATTCAATATAATTTTCAATATTCATATTAGTTTCACCGCTTCAAACTTTGTTTTATAATATTATACAATTTCATAATCGACAATTATTCCAAAGCACCGGGCAGGGGGCTGTATGTCCTCTGCGTCTGGTGCTATTTTCTACCTTAGGGATGTCAACAGTCTTATAATAAAGTGCTACTTCATATTCTTATCCACGGTCAGCTCATCGAACATGGGGTATAGTGCTCAATCATCCTTTCTATGACACACTTCTCACCCACGATGGTTGCTTTAATCGTAGCACTGTTCAGCAATATTTCCTGTTCGTCTATCCCTTAAATACTCCAATCATAGGGATTTATTCAGCATACCACAAAAGCGCCGAAAATACCACTATCAAAAGAATTATTCTACGCATTTTGAAGCCCGCTCTAATGGGGATAGGATAATTTGTCTTATCTGCTCGTCGACTATATACCGGGAAAACCTAAAAAAAGCAGACGTTACGGAGCTCTAAATCTCTTATAAAGAAGAAATATCTTCCCAACTATATGTCATTCGGGAAATATCATCTATTTTCAATAGCAACCATTCTTCTGTTTGCCCAATGCTTGAAACAGCCGAAACAAGGGTAGCTGTAATTAGGTTTCCTTCTTCTAATTTTAGAGATTTTATCATTTCACATTGTGGTAATGTTAAATCAACCACCACTGAAAGGTGCCTATTTAGATCAAACAATGTCATCTCGTGGAAATACTCTGAAATGTCTATTTCATTAACATAGTAAACCGACACAAAGAGCATATTCTCTACATCGGGGCTAATTTGTAAATTGATGTCTTTTGTTTGATGCAGAATATTTCTATGTTTGTATAGGTATTCTCTTAAAATCGATTTTTCTTCTTTAACAAAATCCGCAATAAGATCTTCCTCACTTCTATCATTTACTTCAACTGATAACGGATGTAAGCAAATCTTGTACTGCTCAATCATATCAAAGGCATGTTGCTCTAATTCGTCTTCGGTCAACTGCTTAAAGGAAGTATTGTAGTGCATACAATCATTTCGCAATTTTCGAACAATATGTAATGCATCCTTTATGTCGCTTGTAATTACTCCAGCTTTATACAGTTTATTTATTCGCTTTTCTTGAGTTTTTACATCTACAAGTTTATATTCTGTTACTAAATACCTACAATATTCTTCGCAAGCAATTCCAACAACTGCAATTGTTCCCGTATAAAAACCAAAACTATATAGTTGCTCTGCTTCTTTCAACAGATCCAAAAATTTTTCTTCTTGAGGAAGAAATCCTATGTCATTTAACTTGTACCAACGTTCTACAATTTTCTCTGCGTTTCGAGCGACTTTTTCTTGAATAATACCAATCAAAGCTTTTTTATCTCTGTCTACGTAAGCCTGCCGATCAGCATCTGGAATATCAGGATATTTATTTTTAATAAAATCAATATACATCATAGCACCTCTCAATTCACAAAAAATAATAGGATTACTTTCATTACATAACGAAAATAAAATTTTGTCATCTGCAATCGATGATACAAGAAACTTTGCTTTTCTTGTTGTAGATTATAGCAATTTCAAAAGAAGTTACAAGGATAAACGTTGCAGCGGCTGTCCTTGTAACTTCTTTTTTCATTGCTTTATTTAAGCTGCGAAAAGCAGTAAAAAATAATCGCATAGATAGTTTCTATTTATTTTTGAAGATTACTTTGCACAGTAGATAAAGTACCAGATGGATCTACTTTTTGTAGAACTCTCTGTACTGCGGCATCAGCTACAACCTGACCTATTTTTTCCATTTGACTTGCTTGACTGCCTACTATTCCGGTTCCCTGTCCCAAACTGTCTATACCTCCAGCAAGACTATCCATTGAAAGAGCTAAATTACCTTCAACTTTTGCACCTTTTAATACATCCGATTTTTGTCTAATCGTCATGAAGAAATCTCCCACGCCGCTACTAGTGGAATATCTTTCATCATAATCGACAACAAAGGCAGTATCTAAAGTAATTCGGCGGAAGCACTGCCCTCCATGATTAAATTCTACTGTAACAGTTCTGTATACATCCTCTTCCTCAGGCGGTATCATTGACCATTCAAACAATTTTACTGTTTGGCTATTGAGGCTGCCATTATCATCCGCTTGCAATTTCCCTGCAATTTGAAGCGTTAAACACATCTGCGTTGACTTTGCCCGTACATTATTCGGCGTATCAAGTGAAGCCGTTACCATTTGTACAATATTTTCGCCATAAAAAAGCGATTCATTTCCTTCGATTTTTAAAGTGAAGCCCATAATAAATCATCCTTTTATTTTTTTATATACCTTAAAGAAGCTAACATAAACTCTTTTAATAAAAATAGTACTATTTGCAAAGCTATTGTTAATAAACATATAAATAACGTACTAAATATAAATATTATTATATCTATTATTATTCGTTTCAAAGATAATAGAGGATATATAAATAAATCATTAAAATAATATTTATAATAAAGCTCAAATATAAATGAAAACATATTTTGAATAGGAACATCTCTAACTTCATATAAAGTAACAATATCTTTACTCATAAAGAGTATAACATTAAAAGAAAGTAATAATAATCTTTCTTTTAATGTTATACACGTTAGCAAGACAATCCACAAATAAAATAATATATTCTCCCAATATCCTATTTGAGACTCTTTTATACCTAAAGGATAAAAGACACCAGTATTAAATTTTATATATTCATTTATAAATAAAATTCCTTCTATTATAAGGCATAAAATAAATACAAAAATATTATATTTGAAGGACAATTTTATAAGTGCTGTGCTTCTTATGAATTCTTTCAAGATATCACCTCACTTAAAAACTGTTCCACCATTGTTCCAGTTCTTCAACTGGAGAAGTAGCATTTAATTTATTCCAACCATTACCGTTAGGATACTCTGTAACTTCAACTAATATATTATCTGTACCATCATAAGTACTAGTACTTTTTATTAATTTAAAAAGTGCAATATCTTCTCTGCCAACATCAATACATCCAGCTGAACCAATAGTTTTTCCTCCATGTAGGTAAAATTCTGAACGATGTCCATCCCTATTTGGGTACATTAGTTTTTGAGGATGCAATTTTATTTATTATTTGAAAAAATTACTATTTGTATCTATCAATATTAATAAAACTTATTTTTTTATTTTATTTACAAACATAATAATATATCCTTTTATCAAAAAAAGTATCACTTGTATTATTATCGTTAATACAAGCATAAATAATGTAAAAAAAATCAAACCAATACAATTTGTAAAAATTCTTCCTATATATATAAATGGATATTCAAAAATATTCTCTATAAAATAAAAATAATTTGCACTCAATATTTTGATAATTACATCTTGTATAGGAATAGGACTAGATATATACAATGTAATTATATCTTGTTCCATAAAAATAAAAATATAAACTAATAATAAAAATAACCGTTTTCCCCAAGGAAGAAATGTTATTAATATTATCCATGAAATAAATAATATATTATCCCAAACTCCAATCTGATTTGGAAGATTTCCTAATGGATAAAAATTGCCATTTGTAAAATTCACATAACTATTCATACATAATAAAATTTGCACAATAAAACAATATATGAATATATAATTCAATCGTTTAGGCGATATATTAATTATTATTAAATCATTCAAATAATTTTTCAAAATAATACCTCTAACTTTATAAATCATTCCACCATCGTTGAAGTTCTTCTATTGGTGAATTTGCTTTTAAATATTCCCAACCTGGCTTATTTGGAGTATCCGTAACTTCAACTAAAATATTATCTGTTCCATCATAAGTACTAGTTTTTTGAATTAAATTAAAAAGCTCAACATCTTTTCTACCAACATCAATACATCCAGCAGAACCTATATTTTTTCCACCATGAAGAAAAAAATCTGATCTATGTCCATCTCTCCCTGGATATTTAAATATATATGGATGTAATTTTACACGATATGAACCCCAATCACCTTGTATAGCATTTCTAACAACATAATGCGCATATGTTTTGGCATAATTAACAACATTTTCTTTTTTATTCCAATAATATACATCACTAATTTCTGAAGGATATATAATATACCAACCTGGTGGTATTGGTCCCATATTTTCAATAGATGGGTCAGATATACCAGGTCTTCCTGTTGAAGCCCTAAAATTTGCTATTCCCGTTCCATAATTGAATATTAGCCAACCATTTTTTAATACCATATATCGAAATGCCATTGATAACTCCTTTCATTTTTTTATACTTAATATCAAGCTATTTATCAGATATCACTTGCGCACCTTGATACATTCCGGGCATGTTGCTGCTGCCTGCTGCGTTTTCAGCCTTAGCGTTTTGTGCTTCTGTTGCAGCCGCTATACCGCTTTCCACAAAGTCAGTCATCATTTCGGATAATTTTGAAGTTATATTTACATCTTCTGCCGGCATTATAATAGATATTGTTCCACCTTCTTTCGGCGTATCAAGTGAAGCCGTTACCATCTGTACAATATTCTCGCCATAAAAAAGCGACTCATTTCCTTCGATTTTTAAAGTAAAGCCCATAATAGTTAATTCCTTTCGATATATTTTCTTTTTATTTTTTTTATTAGATATAATCCAACGTACAAGCCTAGAATTGGCATATATATTTCTATAACCATTATTAATGTTAAAATTATAAATTTTATTATTCGTCCAAAACAAAATAAAGGTTTTTGTACTATATTTTCAAAAAAATACCAGTAATATGATTGTAAAGAATATATAATATAATCTTTAACATATATATCATTGACATCTATATTTTTAGCAGATACATATAAATAAAGTATTTCATCATTATAAGAAATTAATACATATAAAAATATTAAAAATAAACTTTTATATTTAGGCATTATTAATAACAATAGCCACATTAAATAGTAAAGTTCTTTTCCCCATTGTTCAACTGGCACATCGTTTTTATTAATTAAATTATATGTGCCTATATTTAAATTTATGTTTAGATACATCCAAAGAATAATCTGAAAAATAAGACATAACCAAAAAGCTAAGGAACGTATTGTATTGATTTTTTTCATTATATATTTTCCCACCAAGTTTGTAGATTTTCCAAAAAAGAATCGGATTTTAAATTTTCCCATCCTTCTTTGTTAGGATGTTCTGTAACAATAACTAAAATATTATCTGTTCCGTCATTGGTATTAGTTTTCTCTATTAAAGAAAATAATTCAACATCTTGATTACCAACATCGATACAACCTGCTGAACCTAGATTTTTCCCACCGTGAAGAAAAAATTCTGAACGATGACCATCTCTATTTGGATACATTAATTTTTGAGGATGTAATTTTACACGATAATAACCCCAATCTCCTACCCAATTTCTCATAGTATAATCTCGTTTAATTCTTTCATATTGAAAAGTTCCTTCTTTATATTTTCAATAGATGGGTCAGATATACCAGGTCTTCCTGTTGAAGCCCTAAAATTTGCTATTCCCGTTCCATAATTGAATATTAGCCAACCATTTTTTAATACCATATATCGATATCACTTGCGCACCTTGATACATTCCGGGCATGTTGCTGCTGCCTGCTGCGTTTTCAGCCTTAGCGTTTTGTGCTTCTGTTGCAGCCGCTATACCGCTTTCCACAAAGTCAGTCATCATTTCGGATAATTTTGAAGTTATATTTACATCTTCTGCCGGCATTATAATAGATATTGTTCCACCTTCTTTCGGCGTATCAAGTGAAGCCGTTACCATCTGTACAATATTTTCACCATAAAAAAGCGATTCATTTCCTTCGATTTTTAAAGTAAAGCCCATAATAAATAAATCCTTTCTTTGAAATATAAAATAATATTTTTATAATTAATAATATAAGAAACAAAATGAGGAAAATAAATATGATACTGTATATCGGTTCATATTTATTTTCTAAGAAATAACTGAATATAGCCGATAACTTTTCATTATAGTATTGTAATAAATTATTCCCGCAATTATTAAGCAGTGCCTGTATGGGAAAATATTCAATATCAAGAGTAATGTCTTCTTTCGGATATTGAAATGTTCTGTCTGCAGGATAATCATTAAACAAAGAAAAACCTGTAGCACAAAGAAATATCGGTATCGACATTTTCACAAATGAAAGTTTTGATAACAGTACCAGCCATATAAAAATAAATATGCCGCCTATCCAGCCGGTTTCATTTGTCCCCGATGGATATATATGCAGAAACATTTTCTCATCCAAATACGGAATAGGTTCAAAAAAAGTCTGTATGCATAAACATATATAAAACAATTGTGCATAAACCAATTTAAAGAACTTCTTTACAAGGATAGCATAATCCATAGGCATATCTTCCTGCTTTGCATTTTTTCTTAAAAGTTTTATAAAGGCAAATGTTCCTTCAAAAAACAGATAAAGACAATATATAAATAAAATATTTTCCAATATCTGCATACCAACGATATATACACTTTGCCAAAACATAGGCTCTAATAGACTATCACCAAAAGAAAATAACAGACAACCTAATATTCCGTTATAAAATAATTCAGAAAGAGCAAATTGGTTTACTCCTTCGCTAAGTGCCCTGACAAACATGAGTAATTTTAACTCCATACCGAAAGCACAAAAAAACATAAGAAAAAATTTTTTTACTTTAGGAACAAATATCAATAATATAAACCAAATAAGCCATAAGAAAAGAGTACATATTGCCAGTTGTCCCTTCCCTAATGAAGAATGTGCTGATACATAATATATTCCAGTAAAAATGTCTAATCCCGATAAAATCCATGCTAATAACTGTAGACATAAACAAATCCACCAAGCATTTTTACACAATATACACAGCATTTGTTCAAGTTTATTCGTCATCACATATTTTCCCAACCTAATCTATTCGGAGTATCCGTAACCTCTACTAAAATATCATCTGTGCCATCATATTTGTTGGTTTTTATTATTAATTGAAAAAAGTCTCTTTCATTTCCATCAACGTCAATACAACCAGCAGAGCCTTCCCTTATTCCTCCATGAATGAAAAACCCAAAACGTTGTTGTTGAGCAGGTACATTATATTTTAACTTTAATTTGTGTAATTCGACATTATAATGTCCCCAATCGCCTTTTTGGTTAAGATTTCTATAACGGTTTTCTTTATATAAATAAGCTCCATATCTGCTCAAAAGTCCAGCTTTTATATAAAAAGATGAAGGGTCTTTTAAAGTATATTCATAGTCATAATCATTAATTTCGTTTGGTTTTAGTATATACCATCCTGGTGGTATAGGACCTTGATTTGCAATATTGGGGTCAGTAACTCCAGGTAAACCTGTTGTTGCTGGAAAAGATTTTATTAATTCACCATTGATATAAAAATATAATATACCTCTATCTAAAATAATTTCTCGACGATACATAAAATCCCTTTCTTTACTTATCTTTAATTACCTGTGCGCCTTGATACATTCCAGGCATAAGACTGCTGCATTTTCTGCATGGGCATTTTCTGCTTCCGTTGCAGCCGCGATGCCGCTTTCCACAAAATCAGTCATCATTTCGGATAATTTTGAAGTTATATTTACATCTTCTGCCGGCATTATAATAGATATCGTTCCGCCTTCTTTACACGGAAGAATACTGTCCTGCATAAGTGCCGGTGCTCCGTCAATAATATGTTTTTTATTAACATTTTGCCATGCTTTATCTACTGTATTCGGCTTGCATTTTCCCTTTATGGCGCATTTGCCGTATGAGGGAATATTAATTTCCGGATAGTGGTCATTAGCATTTAACAGTGGTTTATCATGATAAATAACGCCGTGGTCCGGATTTATCGTAAGCGGTTTTTCCTCACTGCCTTTATCGCATTTGGACATTTAAGATATGGTACGTAAGAAAAAGCGACTCATTTCCTTCGATTTTTAAAGTAAAGCCCATAATAAATCATCCTCTTGTTTTCTTCCATTTCATAGCGTAGACCTTCAGCGTCATAACGGTTGATTTGAACCTGCCCAGTGGTAGTTTCAACTCTTGTTACCCTATTGAATGCGTCGTTTTTATATATTCTCTCGCCGTCGTTCATCAGGTTTCCGGCATTATCGTAGATATAATGTTTCGCCGTTGTGCCTGTAGGCTGCTGGAATACCTGCCGTATTAAGCGGTTCCGCTTGTCATAAAGGTAATGCTCTGTTACATCGTTGACTATTCGTTTGCTTCTGTTACCGGCTTTATCGTAGAAGAGCTGTTCCTCGTAGTCAGGATATTTTACATTGGTGAGCTGGTTTATGCTGTCATACGTATAATACGTTATACCCCGTAACTGCTGTTTTTCAGTGCGGTTGCCGTTACGGTCGTAAGCATATTTATTTTGAGCAAGAACTTCTCCGTTGAAATTGATATCTAATTCTATGAGGTTCTTATCCGTATCATAGCCGTATAAATTCTTCATGCCGTTGGCACTTACAGCTTCTTTTATCGTGCCGTCATCGTTGTATTTAAAGGCGGTGATACATTTTCCACCATCATGAATTTCTAAAAGCTGGTCAAGTTCGTCGTAGATATACTCCGTCGTTTTGCCTGTTACATCTGTCTGCTTTATTTTGTTGCCGTTTAAATCATATTCATAACTTAACAAGCGTTTGCCGCTGGCAGATTTTTCTTTTAGATTGTAAAGATGTTATTCTTATTCCTGTCCGGATGATACTTCAAAACGAGCTTGCGATATGCCTTTTTTATTTCCGCATCTGTAGCATTTTCCGAAACACCCAATACTTCATAAGGATTTTTCATGCTCATTCTCCTTCCTCATTTCTATACTTATATGCAAATTTCCTCTATTTTAAAATTTGTTATGTATCAGGCTCTCAAAGAGAGCCTTCAAAATTTATAAAAAATAATCATCCACAATCCCAAGTATACAAAACATGAGTAAAATCGCAGATTTTCAGTTTTTCAGGTTCTATAAAAAAATTTGCTACACCTCCATCGCCCCAACAAATTTCATCTTTTGTTGTAGGAAATAAACCACTATCTATTTGTAAAAGTAATGTAGTATAATTCTTATAATAATTATTATCTCGTAAATCATATTGTTCAAAATGAGGATAACCACCTATTCGATGACCTTCCTCATTAAAATTTTCTAATAATTTACAAAAAAAACTATTGTTTATATCATGTATATCACGTAAACTATTAATTTTTTCATTAGTATATTTTTTATATATATTTGACAAAATCTTATCAAATCTAAAATCATCTGTTGTTATTGGTTGTTTAACTAACTTACTTGTTAAAGCAAACTCACCATCAAAAGGAAAACAATTTGCATCATCATATATTAAATTAGGTACATCAAAATTTAACATATCCTTATTTTTAATTATATTAGGATGATATATAACACGAAATCCTGCTGTATTTAATGGTTCATCAAAATCTGCACCATATTCTGATGTTGTCGCTACAAAAAATTGTAATATACCTTTTTGAGGAAAATTTGGTAGAATCGGTAATTGTTCAAAATTTAATTGTGCTAATAACCTTAATGGTTCATTATTTTCTACAGGTAATTCAAAAGGATATTCAAAATTTCTAGGCATATAAGGAATACCACCTAATTTACTATCGAACACAGAACAATTTTTCCGTTCACATTTGAGTTCAATAGATAATAGTTCTGTTTGATGTTTTAATTCCTCAATAATCATATTTTCTAATTTTTCTGTTAACATATAAATTTTCACCTTCAAAAATAAATTAAATTTTATTTTTAGTCTTCCATTTACATAATACACATTTTGCCGTTATAGCATAATAACCATATTTTCCATGATTATTTAATTCTTCTTTTAAAGCATTCAAAACATTTAATGCTTTTTTATTATATCTATCTATGTGTAATAAAAAAACTGCAACTCTTAATTTTACATACTTATCTGCTACATTTAAAAATGGCTCTAATGCTTCTACTTTATCTATTTTTTCTAATTCTTGATATGCTTTTGACATTTTATTCATTTCTCTATTAGCATTTCTAATATCACCTTTTTCTAAAAATTCACCTTGTAACTTTGCAGCATTTATAAAATCATTAACAAGTTTTACACAAATTATATTATCCATCATTTACCATACCTTTTCTAAAAAACAGCAAAAATCTTCCAACATTGTTACTTATATATAATTTTTTATTTTAATTCCCAATGACCCTTTTTAGCATTCCATACTAAATCTCCATATTTATTAAGTCTATTTATACCAAAAGATACTTGTTGATCTGCTGATAAATTATTAACATAATCTCTAACTTTTCCTCCAGTATACACACTCATATCTTTAGAATTATAATATCCTGTTATCTGCCTATGAACACTACCTTTACCATTTTCTAAAGGAACTATATTTTGTTTATTATGAATAAATTCTGGAGAATATTTTTTCATATTAGTAGAATTTTGTTCAATAATATGATGATATGCTGTATTTTTCCCAGGCATTTCATCTTTTAATTTAGGTAGATTAGATTTCAAATTCTTAAATGAACTATATCCTGTATCCTTTGGTACAATTACATTATCTGCAAATATAAAATCAACATGTATTTCTTTTTGTGATTTATTTATCGGATTTTTACTTTTTGGACCACTACAAGCAGCATATCCACTAGGGTCATAATAGATTACAGGGTTATTATCACAGTAGGTATAGAGATTTAAGCTATCGCCACGGTAGACATCCTCCTGCGTAAATCTAGCAATTACTGGATTATAATATCTTGCTCTTAGATAATACTGCTGAGTTATCTGGTCAAACTGCTGTCCTGTATAGAGATATCTATTTGGAATTATTTCTTCACAGGTAGTGAGATTGCCCCATGCGTCATAATCGTATTTATTACAGATTTTATCTTCATCTGTAATAAATATGGTACTTCCCTGTTCGTCGCTTGCATAGTGATACCATGTTTTTTCTGGTTCACTTTCACTTGCCCACAGGTCATAACTACGAATTAATCGCTTGATATCGCTATCAGATTGTTCAACAACGACTTCTCTATTTTCATTGAAGATGAATTGAACAAGCTTTTTGTTCATTTCATAACTCTATTTTAAAATTTGTTATGTATCAGGCTCTCAAAAGAGAGCCTATAAAAATTAACTATCCTACATATTTAAAATCAAAATTTTATAATTTACTTTATTAAACTATGTTAAACTAATTTAGTTATACTACAATAAACTATTATTCACCATATAAATCATAATCTTCTTTAGCGTCCAATATTCTCTCAAATAAAAATTGTAGAAAATTTTCATTTCTTGGTTCTATTATTCCTGTTACTTTTTCAAAAAATACTACAGGACATTCATTATTTGCCATATTATTTGTATCTAAGCAATATACATATTCATCGCAATTTTCAATAACAACATATTCATTTTTTAACTTATAATATTTTCTATTTCTTTTTGTTTCTTTTATTACATTTGTAAAAATACCATTACTACTTCCTAAAATATTAATACCATATATTCCTCCTTGTCCAAAATTTTTTAAAAACCACTTATAACTATTAGGAAATTTAACATTTAATTCCTTTTCCATAGAATATATATCTTTTTCTTCTATACCACCTAAAAATAAGGCATCAATATAATTTTCTTTTATAAAATTATATAAAAATTTTTCTGTAACAAAAGTAATTAATAGTTTTTTGTATAAAAATTCTAAAAAGTTGTAATTTGTATAAAAAACTTTATATATTTCTTTATTATAAATTACTACAGGACATTCATTATTTTTCATTTTTTTTATGTCCAAACAATATATATTTTCTTTAGTATCATCAAAAATACCAATTACTACATAATCTTTAGATAAAAAATTTTTTCTATATTTCTTAGTTTGTTCAACTACTGATAATATTTTATTTTTATCATATCCAAAAATTTTTATATTATTTATTTTACATGCTCCAAACTCCTTTAAAAACCATTTATAACTTTCTGGTAAAATCAAATTTAATGTATCTTCTATATACTTTATATATTTCTCATCCATATCTCCTGTAAAAAAAACTTTTGATTTATTATTATTTAACAATTTTATTATCGAATCCTTTATCATAAAGCTCACTTACTCCTATAAACTTATTTTATGTTCTTAACACGCCATCTCCAATATTTTCTTCTAAAATTATTATATTGTTTATTTAATACAGGATTTCTTCTAAAACTTTTTCCATTCTCAACTAATCCATGTAATATACCAGAATATTTATCATGTGTACTAGCAGGAATTTCTACCATTGCACCTGGTTCTCTTTGCGTTAAATGATGCAATTCTATCAATGTTCTATCGTTTGCATATGGTGATTGACCTTTCAATGCTAAATCTCTATTTGTTACTCCTGGTATAATTTCTAAATCCCAATCAATATCATTTCTTTGATATACTCTTCGGCTAACATCTCGTACATTTCCTTTAATATTGACAGTACCTTTATACTCTACAGGAGTATATTTTTTTTCTAATGGATTCTTTAATTGTGGACCACAAGCCGCATATCCACTAGGATCATAATAAATTATAGGGTTATTATCACAGTAGGTATAGAGATTTAAGCCATCGCCACGGTAGATATCTTCTTGAGTAAATCTAGCAATTACTGGATTATAATACCTTGCTCTTAGATAATACTGCTGAGTTAT
>NZ_KB899596.1:13540-21545 GCF_000378365.1 Megamonas rupellensis DSM 19944
GCGTCATAGTCATATTTATTGCAGATTTTATTATCATCTGTAATAAATATAGTACTTCCCTGTTCATCGCTAGCATAGTGATACCATGTTTTTTCAGGCTCACATTCACTCGCCCACAAGTCGTAGCTTCTTATCCAGTAAAGTTATCTTCTTTAAACGGTTTGTGCTCTATTACATTTTTCTTTTCTATATTTGTATATAAATTTCCTTTTTTATATGAGTTTTGTAGTATTATTTCTGATTAGTATCCGTTCCTTTTTCACGTATACTTTTTAAAAACTGCTCCGCTAACGGATTTCCTTGACTTCGAGCTTTTTCAAACAGAAAAATAGCTTCATTTTTATTATCTATATCGTTTTTGCGGTATTTTTCAATGCCTAGTATAATCGCACCATAAGATGAGCCACGCTCTACCGCTCTTTCATAACGCCTATCTGCTGATACCTGATTTTGTGGAGAACCTCCAAAACCTTCAGCAAAAGAAAGACCAATCCACGCATCAGCGTCGGGATAAAGAGCATCTGCTGCCTTTTTCCACCAGTTTACAGCTAAGGTATCATTTTCTTCTACCTGCTGTCCTGTATAATACGCATGAGCTAGAATATACATAGATTGCACTTCACCTGCATTTGCCATATTTTCTAGCTTAATAAAAGCTTCCTTTTTTTGAGCTTCCTGCAAGGCTTTCTCCTCTTTGGCTGCCTCTTTTTGTTGCTCTTTCATCATCTTTGCCTCTTCTTTGGTTTTTGGTAAATCCACTTTAATACCAGGAAGATTTATGTTCGGTTTTAAATTAATATCTTCAGCAAAACATATATTGCCTGAAACCATACAAGCAATTAAAGCCAAAGATATAGATTTTCTTATGTTCATCAATTATTCCTCCTCAATTAATGAAGATTGATTATGTATAAGGCTCTCAGTAGAGAGCCTTGTTTTATTTTCTGTCCTCTTGTATTTTCTGATGAATTATACGTTTATATTTATCCTATGTGTTTTTTAGATATACACGACCTTGCTGGTCTTTTATTTATTTTGTCCAAATAAAAACCATTTACTTATTTTATTTATTGCTTGTAAATATCCTATATTATCCCAATTTTTTAGAATATCCTTTTTCGTTTCTTCCAATATTTTTGCGGATTGAATTTTATTTTTTTGGTTATTTATTAATTCTATATGAAATTCACGATTTTCTTCATCCTCTTCAAGATGTTTTTTAATAATTTTTATGTTAGTATGGGCTTCTTTTATCATTCTTTCTATTTTCAATGAACATAATGTATTAAAATCTTCTTTGCTTATGGAGAAATCTATGTTCTCAAGACTTTCATAATGTATTTCTGTTATATCTAATAACTCGGCAGGAATTACAGGTGTATTTATAGTAACATTCATACCCATTTTTTTTGCCATTATCGTTAAAGCCACAGCATCACGATTAAAATATTTTTCTTCATCAGAAAAATGGCTCACCATTTTTTTATATGACTTAGAAAGTTCTTCCAGTTGCCTATGAAGTTCGTTCTCATCTCTTTCATTAATAGCTAAAATAATGTCTATTATATATCTAAATAACATCTTACATGTTTTTTGAGCTCTGAATTTTTTTAGCCTTTCTATATTTTCAGTTAACAGAGTCGCATCATCATTAAGCCATGCTTTTAGAACATAAGAAATAAAATCATACGGTTGACCACAAGGTCTTTTATCATAATCACTTAAATTATATAAAATATTGGAACATTTTTTTGCCAATTTAAAATCTTTGCTTATTATTGCTGAAAACAGCATATTTGCTGCAACATATCCGTTAATACTATCACCAGCATTATATCTTTCACCTTCCAGTATATTATCATTGTCTGAATTAAACTCAAATCTCTTATAGTAAATCTGTGCTATATAATTTCTATATTTAAATAAAGCTTCTTTATCTTCATTTAAAATATACATTGTATTTCCAATATCTTGACACCTATGATACATATCTATGGCATCACGAGCAAGAACAAAATCTATTTTTTCTTGTTGATAATTTTTTATATTTTCCATAAACCCTACAAATGAATTATCTAAATATGAATATAAGATTTGTTTATTACGATAACTGACTTTATATTTCATTGTAAAAATCTCCTCATTTAAATACATTTTTGCCACACGTATGAATTCGATGTACAATAGTTTCTTTTTTCATATCTATATCTTTATCCTTTAGTTTTTCATTAATCAATTCTACAGTTTTTTCTCGTTGCTCTGCATTATAAATCATTTCGTCGCGTTTTGATTGATTTTTTACCATTTCAGCATCTCTTCTTAAGTTTTCAGCTATACTTTGTATTTGATCTCGTTTTTCTTTATACCATTCTGTTGAAGTTTGCTTTGCTCCAGATTTTACTTTACCTAATTGTGCTGTATTATATTTTGTTTCTGTAAATCTGATATCTGTAATATGTCCTTCCTTATCCACCTTGTAATAAATACCATCTATCCCCTGATTTCCTGAAGTTTTACCTATGGCTGATTGATAACCATAGATATCTTTCATTAAATAATCTGTAATTTCTTCGCAAGCATTACCAATTTTTGTAGAGTTTTCAAATGTACCATTTACTACTTTATTTAATTTTTCTTCTAGTATGTCTAGTTGTGCATCTGTATATTTAGGAACTTCTACATTTAACCTTGCACCTAAATCTTTTATAGCATTTTCGGCGTGTTGTCTGATAGTTAATATAGTTTGTTTTCTATATCCACTAGGGTCATAATAAATTACAGGGTTGTTATCACAGTAGGTATAAAGATTTAAACCATTGCCACGGTAGACATCTTCTTTGGTAAATCTAGCGATTACTGGATTATAATATCTAGCTCTTAGATAATACTGCTGAGTTATCTGGTCAAATTGCTGCCCTGTATAAAGAAATCTATTCGAGATTATTTCTTCACAAGTAGTGAGATTACCCCATGCGTCATAGTCATATTTATTGCAGATTTTATTATCATCTGTAATAAATATAGTACTTCCCTGTTCATCGCTAGCATAGTGATACCATGTTTTTTCTGGTTCACTTTCGCTTGCCCACAGGTCATAACTACGAATTAATCGCTTGATATCGCTATTAGATTGTTCAACAACGACTTCTCTATTTTCATTGAAGATGAATTGAACGAGCTTTTTGTTCTCTTCCATTTCATAACGCAGACCTTCAGCATCATAACGGTTAATCTGAACTTATAATGTAATGAAGATTGATTATGTATAAGGCTCTCAGTAGAGAGCCTTTGAATTTAAAAAGCATTAATATTGTCTCGGTATAGACTCTTCTTTTATTATTTTCAGTGTTGTTATATTCATTTCTTTTTTTATTTTTTCATTTGCTGGACCATCTCCTGAATGATAATTTATCATTCTACTAATAAGAAATGGACAATGTCTGGATAAATCTTGATGTATTAATTCACCATAAGTTAAATTTATAAATTGTTTTAAAATTATTATAATATTATCTATTTCAAAATCTGAAAAAGTATCATTATTAAATTCGCACCATATTCTACCACCCTTATAATCTGTATAATCTCTTAAAAAAATAATGGTTCTATAATAATCTATATATTTATATTTAGGATCGAATGCATATAGTCCTAATGTTTCTAATTCTTTTTTTCTTTAAAACTTTTATTTAGTCTTTTTAATATTCGATTTCTACAATAAATTTTTCCTGTAGTATATCCTTCCCCAGAAAGTTCTATTCCATAAGGAAATATATCATTATTTTTTAACAATTTTTCTATTGTTGTAAACCACTCTTTCCACATAGAAGTATCTTTTGCATCAAAATGTCCTGCTAAAAAAATCGCTTTTCTCTTCTTAGCCATATTAACCCCTTCTATTTAAAACATTTTTATATTTAGTGGTTTTAACTGTTCTATAATTTTTACTACTAGATATAGTGTTAGGATTCAAGTTACTTATAGGTAAAAATTCACCTTTTACATTTCCTTTTCCATATAATTTTTCTAAACCTTCTATATTATTCTCTAAGCATTTTCTATAACTATTTTTATAATCACCTGTTAATTTATCATAATCTGTTTTACTTGGTACTTCATAAAATCTAATATTCTTACCGTCCTTACTAACTATTACAAGGTCAGGCTCTTTTCTACTAATAGATGGGTCTATTTTTCCTGGATCTAACCTATTATTAGGAGAGTCTATCAGTATCTTACTTACATCACCAGTATTAGCTTCTTCATACGCTTTTTGCAATATTGTTTCCCAATGACCTTTTGTATTATTGTAATGCGGATGTTTCGATGTATGAATTTCTATACCTTTATATCTAAAATCCCTTACAACATCAGTGTTTTTTCTACCTTTGTTTTTTTTAAGTTCATCTGTTATTGTTTTAGAAAAATTTTCTAATGTATCATTTTTAATATCAATATCAACAACATTAGGTGCTCTTTTATAACCACTAGGGTCATAATAAATTACAGGGTTATTATCGCAGTAGGTATAAAGATTTAAGCCATCGCCACGGTAGATATCTTCTTGAGTAAATCTAGCAATTACTGGATTATAATACCTTGCTCTTAGATAATACTGCTGAGTTATCTGGTCAAACTGCTGTCCTGTATAGAGAAATCTGTTCGGGATTATTTCTTCGCAAGTGGTGAGATTACCCCATGCGTCATAGTCATATTTATTGCAGATTTTATTATCATCTGTAATAAATATCGTGCTTCCCTGTTCATCGCTGGCGTAGTGATACCATGTTTTCTCCGGCTCGCACTCACTTGCCCAAAGGTCGTAGCTTCTTATCAGTCGTTTAATATCACTATCAGATTGTTCAACAACGACTTCTCTATTTTCATTGAAGATGAATTGAACGAGCTTTTTGTTTTCTTCCATTTCATAACGCAGACCTTCAGCATCATAACGGTTAATTTGAACTTGTCCTGTAGTCGTTTCAACTCTTGTTACCCTATTGAATGCGTCGTTTTTATATATTCTCTCGCCGTCATTCATCAGGTTTCCGGCATTATCGTAGATATAATGCTTCGCTGTTGTACCAGTCGGCTGCTGGAATACCTGTCGTATCAGACGGTTCCGCTTATCGTAGAGATAATACTCCGTTACATCATTGACAATACGTTTGCTTCTATTACCGGCTTTATCGTAGAAGAGCTGTTCCTCATAGTAGGGATATTTTACATTGGTGAGCTGATTTATGCTGTTGTTGGTATAATACGTTGTGCCTCGTAACTGCCGTTTTATGGTGCAGTTGCCGTTGCTGTCATAAGCGTATCTGTTTTTCGCCAGAACTTCTCCATTGAAATCAATATCCAATTTTATGAGGTTTTTGTCTGTATCATAGCCATATAAATTCTTCATACCGTTGGCACTGACAGCTTCTTTTATAGTGCCGTCATCATTGTATTTAAAGGCGGTGATACATTTTCCTCCATCACGGATTTCTTGCAGTAAATCCAGTTCATCGTAAATATACTCCGTTGTCTTGCCTGTTACATCGGTCTGTTTTATCTTATTGCCGTTTAGGTCATATTCATAGCTTAATAAACGCTTGCCACTGGCAGATTTTTCTTTTAGATTGCCATTGGCGTAATAACTGTAGCTATAACGCATTCCTTCAGCGATAGCGGATTTTATACTGCCGTCAGGATAGTATTCATAACTTTCACGTAGACCACTTTTTCTTTCCAGTTTTTCAGTCAAGCTGTCATAAAAGTTATATGAATATTGCACCTCGTTACCACGACGGTCTGTATGTTGTCTTACTCTGCCTTCAATATCGTAAGTGAAATAATCTTTTTCGCCCGTTTGGTCGATAATTTCTTGCAGTTTGTTTAACAGATTATATCTGTAGCGAATTTTATTACCGTTGCCATCCACTGTTTCAATGATGTTTCCCGCATAATCATAGGAGAAATACTCACTGGTTCCGTTCGGTTTGATTATTTCAGTAATCCTGCCCCACTTATCGAGTCTGTACTCAGTTTTGTTCTGATTGCCGTCGACTATTCCCGTTATATTGCCCTGCGCATTGTAGGTAAATTCCTGTTTTGCCCCGCTCTGCGTGGTGATATTTTTTCGTCTGCCCGCAAGGTCGTATTCACAGTTTATACCGGATTTAACGCCGTCGAGCCGTTGCAGCAGATTACCTTCGCTGTCGTAAATATTCGTTTCCAGTATCGTACCGTTCGGTGCGATTATGCTTATGATGTTACCCTGTTTATCGTAGGTATAAGAGTAGCCTGTAGCATCCTCACCTTTTGAACTATATTCATTAGGCAGTATTTTTCGGATAAGATTCCAGATACTTTCTGTTGCCGTTTCTGTCTTCAATAATGATTAAATTACCGAAGCTGTTATAAATATACGTTATTTTCTGCTGAATGTCTTTTAAAAGATAGCTGCCTTCTTTTTCCGTTAAGATAAGCGCACAGTCTTTGCCGCGTTTATTCTCCCATCTGCCGTTTTCCCTGATAAATTCTTCTTTTTTATGGTCTTCCCGCAAAATAGTTATCTTATCTTCCTGCCGGACAAGGTGGCTGCTCAAATTTAAAAGCCATTTTGTGCCAAGTGGCTGTTCAGTGTTTTCGTAGATTGATTCATAATTGCGCTGGATCACAAAATCCTCTCCGATATCTTTGGCGATATAATCCGTCATTGTTATGAAAAAACTGCCCGTAATAAGGTCTACAGGGTCAAGTCCGCTGTCTTTCATCTTTACGACATTAGCATTAGTATCTCTAATCTTTTGCGGAGCAATTTCTTTTGATGGTAAAATATTTTGTTTAGTTGTTGAAGGCATTACAGGCGGTTCTTTTTTACTTTATTTAATTTGTCCTTTAAACTGTTTCTAACTAAATGAATATCTTTAAACAAAGCGGAATTATTGCTAAAATTCCGTTTAAGTAAATCCGTTATGGCAGAGCCGGAAATTTTTAACAGATTTGTAGCAAACTCCTTGACGCCGTTTACTAAAACCTGCGTTATATTTAATATATACCTTTTTTATATAAAGTATCATTCATTGGACAACCATTTAAAAACCATTTTTCCAGGTGAACTATAATCATATTTTCATCATTTGGTAATAAGGCACCTGCTTCATAAAGATATATTTTTTTACTATATTTATTTTGTTCTACAACTAATACTTCTTCACCACCAGTATTACCGATAACTAAAAAATTAGGTAAATATTTCATGGTTTCATATATATCTATATTTATTTCATAAAGTTCTTCTAATTTAAACAAGTTTATACTATTTTCTTCACCTACTATACTATCCATTTCAATTCCATTTGAAAACATTAATATATCTTTGTAGAAATTAGGTAAGATAAAATTATATTTGTTTTCTATCAAATGAATTTTTTCTTTTGTTGTACCTTCATTTTGTATAAAAATAAAATTTTTAAAAATTTCTTGTATATTCATTTAAAATACCTCAAAATTATTTATAATATCTTTTAAATTAATATATTAAATACATATTGTGATTGTTAATTTTTAATAACTAAATAATATAAAAATATTGTTCTAATTATAATTGAATTTTAATTATATATTGTACTATAAAAGATTAAATTTACGTTAGCAGTATAATACTTTATATTCTGTTTACTAAGTATAAAGTATTATACTGCCTTAACAAAAAAATTAATACAATACATATTAATTATAAAAAACTTTATAATTTTTTATTAAAAGCATTTATTGAATCAAAATATTTATATGCTTTTTTTATAGCATTTTGAACTATTTTTTTTTTTACACCACTATTAATTAATTCATTATAACTATAATTAAATTCTTCCTTAATGGTGGTACTTGATATGCACCCAAAATATTGGACATATTAATTAAGCTACTAATTGAAACTTAATTCTGTATTCTACAGGACTAAGTCCTTTTAGTTTTATCTTTATCCGTTTTGTATTATAATATTTTATATAAGATT
>NZ_KB899597.1:0-20880 GCF_000378365.1 Megamonas rupellensis DSM 19944
GTTCGCAAATTTGCCATGTTTGTGGTACAAAAAATCCTGAAACTAAAAATTTGGCAGTTCGTGAGTGGATTTGCGCAAAGTGCAAAACCAGCCACAATAGAGATAGAAATGCTGCTATAAATATATGGAAGGTTGGGGCATCAACCTTCTTTGGAGAGATATAGTAAGACCTGCTATTTTAGTAGGCAAGTATCGTTTGTATCCAAGAATCCCCTGCCTTTAGGCATGGGGAGTATGTCAAGCGAAGTATAAAATTAATCAACTGTAGGCATAAATAAAGCAGGCATATTATTAATCGTATCAGTAACTTTCTGCTCTGTTTCCATAGCTTTTCGATGTAATCGCTCAGCCTTAGCTAAATCTTTTGGTTTATTATCTTGAATACCGATAGCATAAGCTTTCCATGCTTGAATAGTATATGTCGTACTTTCCATGCGCAATTCATGTAAATGACGAGCACCTGTAGGTATTTGATAACTTTGTAGATAATTATACCAATCTTGATATGTTGGCACTATTTTATTATCAATAAAAGATTTTAACAATGCTCTTTGACTTGATGAAGGATTATTTTTGAAGTTTTCAGCTAAAACTATAAATTCGCTTTGTAATTGCTTGAATTGAGCATTATTTCTATCTAAATCGGCTTTAGTATTAGTCAAATAAGTATTTATATCTTGGCGATAAAGATTAGATATCATAGTTAGATAATCTTGATAATTAGTAACTTCGCTGACTTGCCAAATGCCTCCTTCATTTTTGACTAATTTTAATTTTAAATCAAAATTAGTATCTGTGTATTTATCTGCAACTAAAATTGTTGCCATAACTGAATTATCATCAATAGTTTCTATGGATTTTATTTCTTTGAAACTTATATTGAACAACAAAGAGCGATTGATTAATTCTGTATAATCGATACCTAATTGACGACCTTTAAGCATAGAATCATAATTGAATCGTTGCCAATTTCCAGTTTGAATATATTTATCAATGCTTTGAATTGTGCCATCAATAATGATGGGTTCAATGAGGGCATAGAATGTTTGATAAATACTATGTTCTTTTTCCGTATAGATTTTGTCGTTGATAAATATATCATTAGTCAAAATCTTATAATTTGGTGGTAATAAAGTTTTTAAATCTACGTATTTATGAATAGTATCAATATCACGATGTTCAAAGGCTGTTTGCAATTCTTCTAAAGCATGTTCAGGAGAATTAGTGCGTTGGTAATAGTAATAACCTCCTATAATCGATAAAATTAATAATACTAATAAAACTATAAAACAAGCAAATAAATTTTGTATGCGACGTTGTCTTCTTCGTTTAGCAACGGTTCGTTGCCATTTATCATCATTCATGATTAATTTACTCCAGGGTGAAAATTTGTATAATTATTATACCATAAAACAATATCGGTGGTTATTGCTTTTATTTTATGGTGTAAAGTTTACAATTTAATATTGACAAAAAATAATTGATGTGCAATAATATGAGCAAATCAATTCAAAAATTTAATACTTGCCTTAATGAAACCTATGAGGTGGAGATAAAAATATGAAATGCACTTACAGAGAGTAGGGGAGCTGAGAGCCTATAGTACGCAGCATATTAAATGGACCACTGAGGGTGCAGTCAACAGATTAGAGATAATCTTAGTATTCTGCAACGCGACACAAGCGTTAACTGTGAGGGATATGTTAGTATCCTGCAAAGAGGAGCGTTAGCTCAAACAAGGTGGTACCGCGAGTAGAGTATAATATATAATTTTAGTGATTTAATTATATAGAAATATAGATACCCGTCCTTGATGTTATTTTCAAGGACGGGTATTTTTATTTGCTTACAAATAGATTTATAAAGGAGGATTAAAATATGTACAAACCGACTCTGGCAGAATTAGAAGCAATAAAAACAGAATATAAAATAGTGCCAGTGAGTAAAGAGATATTTGCTGACCTTACGACACCGATTAAAGTGTTGAAAATCTTGAAAAATATAAGTGATAATGTGTATTTATTTGAAAGTGTGGAGAATACACATCATTGGGGCAGATATTCTTTCTTAGGTTTTAATCCTTCTTTAGAGATTAGTTGTAAAAATCATTTATTGAAGATAAAAAAAGCTAGCAATAATGAAATACAAGAAATTAAGACGGATAATCCAAATACAGAGATTAGAGAGATTTTAAAAGCATATAAAAGCCCTAAATTTGAATATTTACCGTCGTTTACTGGCGGATTGGTCGGATATTTTGCTTATGAATATCTACGTTATCAAGAAAGTAAATTGGATTTTGTAGATGAAACAATAAATAAAGACGAAGTTTCTTTCAATGATGTAGATTTAATGTTATTTGATAAGGTAATAGCTTTTGACCATTATACGAAAAAGATAATTTTAATTGTGAATATAAAAACTGATGATTTAAAAGCTAATTATGCTAAAGCCATTGAGGATTTAGAAAAATTAGCGAAACTCATTATTTATGGCAAAGAAAAAGAAATACCTTCAGGAAAACTATTATCTGATTTTAAACGAGAGTTTTCTAAAGATGAATATATAGATGTAGTGAAAAAGACACAGCATTATATCAAAGAAGGCGATATTTTTCAGGCTATCATTTCCAATCGCATAGAAGCAGATTTTTCAGGAAGTTTATTAAATGCTTATCGTATATTAAGAACGATAAACCCTTCGCCATATATGTTTTATTTAAGCTCTAAGCAAATTGAGCTGACAGGGGCTTCACCAGAAACATTGATAAAATTAGAGGATAAAGAATTAAAGACTTTTCCGATAGCTGGCACGATGCCAAGAGGTAAAGATGAACGAGAAGATGATTTATTAAAAACAAGATTATTAAGTGATGAAAAAGAATTGGCAGAACATAATATGCTAGTGGATTTGGGCAGAAATGATATCGGTAAAATCAGTAAATTCAATTCAGTAACAGTAGAAAATATGCATAAAGTAGAGTTTTTCTCTCATGTGATGCATATAACAACTACTGTAAAAGGAAAAATCAAAGATGATTGTGATGCTTTAGATGCTATCGTAGCTACTTTGCCAGCAGGAACATTATCTGGTGCGCCAAAAATACGAGCTATGGAAATCATTCATGAATTAGAGAAAAGCCCAAGAGGTATTTATGGTGGTGCTGTGGGATATATCGATTTTGCAGGTAATATGGATATGTGCATAGGTATAAGAATGGCAGTAGCAAAACAAGGTAAAGTATTTGTTCGTTCAGGTGGCGGAATAGTCAAAGATAGCATACCTGAAAATGAATACCAAGAAACGATAAATAAAGCCCAATCAATGATAGAGGCAATTACAAAAGCACAGGAGGTGGAAACATATGATTTTGTTAGTAGATAATTATGATAGTTTTGTGTACAACTTATATCAATTAATTGGCTCAATAAATCCAAAGATAAAAGTCATTCGCAATGATGAATTAAATATAGAGCAGGTAAAAAAGCTAAATCCAAGTCATATTGTGCTATCTCCAGGGCCAGGAAAACCTAGTGAAGCTGGAATTTGCAGTGAAATCGTGAAAGTTTTTCAAGGTGAGATACCGATTTTAGGGATTTGTTTAGGTCATCAAGTCATAGCTGAAGTTTTTGAAAGTATTGTAAGTTATGCCAAAGAAGTAGTTCATGGCAAAGCTTTTAAATTAAAGATAATGGAAAATTCACCTTTATTTAAGGGTATAGATAAAGAATTTATGGGAGCAAGATACCATTCTTTAGCGATTAAAAGAGAAACTTTAGGCGAAGATTTAAAGATAATAGCAACTACTGATGATGGTGAAATTATGGCAATAGAGCATAGAAGATATCCTATTTATGGATTGCAATTTCATCCTGAATCGATTTTAAGTGATAATGGCAAGAAATTAATTCAAAATTTTCTGGATATAAGAGGTGGTCAAAATGATAAAACAAGCAATATATCAATTGAGCAATAAACAAGATTTAACAACAGAGCAGGCTATAGTTTCCATGCAAGAAATCATGAGTGGAACAGCGAGTGATATTCAAATTGCTAGTTTTTTGACTGCTTTGCGATTAAAGGGCGAAACAATAGATGAAATAACAGCTTTTGCTCAAGTCATGAGAGAAAAAGCTCAAAGCATAGATTATAAAGATGATTTATTTGAAATAGTCGGCACAGGTGGAGACGAAGCAAATACATTTAATATTTCAACTACAGCAGGATTTGTAATTTCAGCTAGCGGTATAAAGGTAGCTAAACATGGTAATCGCAGTGTATCTAGTAAATGCGGTGCAGCTGATTGTTTAGAAGCTTTAGGCACTAAATTAGAATTAGATGCTAAGCAGAATGAAAAGATGCTAGATGAAATAGGCATGTGTTTTATGTTCGCACCGAAGTATCACAGTTCTATGAAATATGCTAGTCCTGTTAGACGTGAACTAGGCATTAGAACAGTATTCAACATCTTAGGGCCACTTGCTAATCCTGCAAATGCTAATCGACAATTGATGGGCGTTTATCAAGAAGAATTAGTAGAGCCATTAGCGAAAGTATTATCTAATCTCGGTGTAAAAAGAGGTGCTGTTGTCTATGGTTATGATGGTTTAGATGAGATAACAGCTTGTAATAAAACTTTAGTATGTGAAATCAAAGATAAAAAATTAAAGACATATACTTTAGATCCTAGAGATTATGGCATGGAATATGCAAATTCAGCTGAATTAGTTGGCGGAGATAAAAATGAAAATGCTCAAATTACAAGGGATATTTTAGCAGGAACTTTGGGGGCAAAACGCAATGCAGTATTATTAAATGCTGGCATGAGTATTTATTTAGCAAAAGATGGTTTATCTATACAAGATGGTATTAATATAGCCAAAGATACGATAGATACAGGCAAAGCTAAATATCAGATGGAACGATTTATCAAATATTCAAATGAGGTATGTTAAATGATTTTAGATGAAATTGTGAAGAAACGAAAAATCAATATAGCTAAACAAAAACAGATAAAATCATTGGCTATGCTAAAACAAGAAGCAGAATCTTTGCCCCAAAATAGAGACTTTCCTTTAGAAAAAGCATTGATGAAACAAGATATAAATTTTATCTGTGAAGTGAAAAAAGCATCACCATCAAAAGGAATTATAGCTCAAGATTTTCCTTATTTAACTATCGCTAAAGAATATGAATTAGCAGGAGCAAGTGCTATTTCTGTACTCACAGAGCCAGATTATTTTTTAGGTGAAGATAAATATTTACAAGAGATTGCTCAAAATGTCAGTATTCCTGTATTATGTAAGGATTTTATCATCGATGAATATCAGATTTATAAAGCAAAAATCTTGGGAGCTTCAGCGATTTTATTGATTTGTGCGATTTTAGATGATGAAACGCTTAAGAGATTTTTTACCTTAGCTGAAAAATTAGGGCTATCCTGTTTAGTGGAAGCTCATGATGAAAATGAGATAAAAAGAGCCTTGAAGATACAAGCGAGAATTATCGGTGTGAATAATCGCAATTTAAAAGATTTCACTGTAGATGTAGAAAATAGTTTAAATTTAAGGTCTTTAGTGCCTGAAAATGTGATTTTTGTTTCTGAAAGTGGCATAAAAACTAAAGAAGATATAGAAAAATTAAGAGTTCATCAAGTGCAAGCCGTGCTTATCGGTGAAACTTTTATGAGGGCTAAAGATAAAGTCTTAGCACTTAAGGAATTATATGGAAAGAAAATAAGCCCTAAAGTAAAATTTTGTGGCATGAAAACTAGAGAAGATATAGCTATCGTAAATAGATATACCCCAGATTATGTGGGGTTTATATTTGCTGAAAGTAAACGACAAGTAAGTATACAAACAGCAAATGATTTAGCTAAAAATTTAGATGAAAAAATTAAAAAAGTCGGTGTCTTTGTCAATACTTCGCTAACGCAAATTGAAGAGATAGCTCAGAAAGTTTCTTTAGATATCATTCAATTACATGGTGATGAGGATAATGAATTTATCAAAGCATTGAAAAATAAACTCGATTTGCCGATTTGGCAAGCGATAAAAGTAAAAGATATTGTTGATATAGAAAGAGCGAAACAAAGTATTGCCGATATGATTTTGTTTGATGCTTATGTAAAAGATAGTGCTGGTGGCACAGGAAAGAGTTTTAATTGGGATTTGCTTAAGGATTTTACAGGTGAATTTATCTTGGCTGGTGGTATAAATAAGCAAAATATCATTAGAGCGATAAGAACGACAAAACCATATATAGTAGATATCAGTAGTGGCATAGAAAAAGATAATCATAAAGATGAAAATGAAGTTAAGACGATAAGTGAACTTTTGCGAAAGGTAGGATAAATATGAGCGTGAATAAGATAAATAAAAAAGGTCGTTTTGGTAAATATGGCGGACAATATATGCCAGAGACTTTAATGAATGCAGTAAATCAATTAGAAGAAGCGTATTTAAAATATAAAGATGATCCAGATTTTGTCAGAGAATTAGAGGATTTACAGCGAAAATATACAGGTAGACCATCACTTTTATATTTTGCGGAAAAGATGACAAATGATTTAGGTGGAGCAAAGATTTATTTGAAACGAGAAGACTTAAATCATACAGGTTCTCATAAAATCAATAATGTTTTGGGGCAGATTTTATTGGCAAAACGCATGGGAAAAACTCGTGTAATTGCAGAAACAGGTGCAGGTCAACATGGCGTAGCTACAGCAACAGTGGCAGCACTTATGAATATGGAATGTGAAATCTTCATGGGCGAAGAAGATACGAAACGACAAGCATTAAATGTTTATCGCATGGAATTATTAGGAGCAAAAGTACATAGTGTTACTAAAGGAACAAGAACAATAAAAGATGCAGTAAATGAAGCTTTACGCGAATGGACTTCAAGAATTGATGATACACATTATGTTTTAGGTTCTGTTATGGGACCACATCCATTTCCAACTATTGTGCGTGATTTTCAATCTATCATCAGCAGAGAAGCTCGTGAACAGATATTAGACATGGAAAATAGATTGCCAGATGTAGTCATGGCTTGCGTTGGTGGCGGTAGCAATGCTATGGGCATGTTTTATAATTTTATTCCTGATAAACAAGTGAGATTGATTGGTTGTGAAGCAGCCGGAAAAGGTCTTGATACAGAAGAACATGCAGCTACTATTTCTAAAGGCACAGAAGGTATTTTCCATGGTATGAAATCCTATTTTTGTCAGGATAAATATGGTCAGATTGCTCCTGTATATTCTATTTCAGCAGGCTTAGATTATCCAGGTATTGGGCCAGAACATGCTTATTTACACGATAGTGGTAGAGCTGAATATGTAGCGATTACAGATGGTGAAGCAGTTGATGCATTTGAATATTTATCAAGAACAGAAGGAATTATCCCAGCGATTGAAAGTGCTCATGTTATAGCACAAGTGATGAAAATTGCACCGAAAATGAAAAAAGATGAAATCATCATTGTTTGCTTATCTGGTAGAGGAGATAAAGATGTAGCAGCTATGGCGAGATATAGAGGAGTGAAAATCAATGATTAAGATAGAAGAAGCATTTAAAAATAAGAAAGCATTTATTCCCTTTGTATTGGCAGGTTATCCGAATTTAGAAGCTACAGAAAAATTTATTCTAAAGATGGCAGAAGCTGGAGCTGATTTGATAGAAATAGGGATACCGTTTTCTGACCCAGTGGCAGAAGGAACAGTTATTCAAGCGGCTAGTAAAGTGGCTTTGAGTGGCAATATGACGACAAATGATATTTTTGATATGGCTGAAAAATTAAAGGGAAAAGTGAATATTCCGCTTGTATTTATGACTTATATAAACCCTATATTCGTTTATGGTAAAGACAAATTTTTTGCTAGATGTAAACAATGCAATATCAGTGGCGTTATTGTGGCTGATTTACCTTTTGAAGAAAAAGATGAAATTTTAACCCAAGCTAATGAAAATGATGTAGAAGTAATATCTTTGATAGCACCTACTTCAGAAAATCGCATAGGCATGATAGCTAATGAAGCACAGGGCTTTATCTATTGTGTATCCTCTTTAGGTGTAACAGGTGTTAGAAAAGAAATAAAAACAGATATACAAAGTATAGTAGATACTATTCGTAAATATACAGATAAACCAGTAGCTGTAGGTTTTGGTATCTCAACACCACAGCAAGCATATGATATGGCTAAAATTGCTGATGGTGTTATTGTAGGCAGTGCTGTTATCCGTATTATTGATAAATATGGCAAAGAGGCTACACCATATTTAGTTGACTATGTAAAATCTATGAAAGAAGCTATCTTAAAAGCATAATTAAAAATAATTTGTATAATAACAAAAACTCCCTTTAATTAAAGGGAGTTTTTGTTTTAAACAGCATTATAACCGAGTTCTAATGCCTGCATATTTTTATCAACTGTATGTGGTGGTACGCGATGTGCCACAGATTGTTTTACTGTTTCAAGCGAAACAATGCCAGAGAGTTTAACCATGATGCCAAGTGCAACTATATTGGCAAATAACAATTTGCCGAGTTTTTCAGAGGCCATTTTAGTGATTGGCACTTTAATGATATGTGGAAAATCTGGTGCATTTGGTACAAGGTCTTCATCAACGATTAATAAGCCATTGTCTTTGTCTAAATCGCCATAATATTTGTCAGCTGCTTGTTGTGTCATAGCAAGTACGATATCTGGATTTATAACTTTAGGATGATAAATCGGATTATCGGAAATAATTACTTCCGCTTTAGAAGCACCACCACGTGCTTCTGGACCATAAGATTGAGATTGAACAGCTTGTTTGCCTTCACTTACAGCAGCTTCAGCAAAGATAATTGCTGCTGTGATAACGCCCTGACCTCCTGAACCGGATAAACGGAGTTGTTTCATCATTTTTCAACACCTCCAGCTATTTCGATAACTTTATCATAGGCATGGTCATAATCAATAGATTGATGTTGATGTAATAGACCAATTGGGAATTTGCCTACTTTTTTATCATCAGCTAATTTATCAAAAGCTGGCTTCATAACTGCATTATCACGCATCCACATCATCATCTGTGCAGGATCTGCCATTTTATTTTTACGACCGAAAGCTGTTGGACATTGTACTATAGCTTCAATCAAGGAGAAACCTTTATTTTCAATACCGCCAGCTATCATATTGATCAAATGTGGTACATGATAAGCTGTGCTTCTTGCCACATATGTAGCACCTGCTGCTGCTGCCAAATTGCATGGGTCAAATGGATTATCAACGCAACCATATGGAGCAGTTGTCGCTTTTTTATCAAGCGGAGTAGTAGGTGATGCCTGACCACCTGTCATACCATAAATATTGTTGTTGAATAATACGACAGTTAAATCTACATTACGTCTTGCACCATGAATAAAGTGATTGCCACCGATAGCCATGCAATCGCCATCGCCTGTGATTACAATTACATTGAGTTCAGGTCTAGCAAGTTTTATACCTGTTGCAAATGGAATAGCTCTACCATGAGCTGTATGAAGTGTATCAAAATCCATATAACCAGATGCACGTGAAGAGCAACCAATACCGGATACGATTACTGTTTTATCTGGATCGAGATTTTTCTTGACGATAGCTTCTACAATTGCTTTCATTACAATACCATTACCGCAACCAGGGCACCATAAATGCGGAAGGCGGTTTTGACGGAAATGTTGTTCATAAACTCTAGGTTTCATTAATTATTGCCTCCTTCGCACATTTTAATAATAGCTGTTTCAATTTCAGTTGGAGTGAAAATCTGTGTATCGTATTTGCCTAAGAATTCTACTTTGCATTTGCCTTCACTTGCACGTTGTACTTCATGTACAAGTTGTCCATAGTTAAGTTCAGGGACTAAAATAGCATCAACTTTGTCTGCTAAATCTGCAATAACTTTATCGGCAAATGGCCAAATTGTGATAAGGCGTACCATGCCGACTTTATAGCCTTTTTTGCGAGCTTCGAGCATAGCTTCATACGCTGTACGAGCTGTACCACCATAGCTTACAATTGCATATTGTGCATCTTCCATATTATATGCTTCATAATGACAAATTTCATCACGAGCAATATCTATTTTTTTATGCAATCTATCAATGACTTCTTTAGTAACCATTGGGCTACCTGATGGGAAGCCTGTTTCATCATGAATAAGACCAGTTACATGAATGTGATATCCTTTACCAAAATCAGCAATATTTGGCACTAAGTCAGTGTTAGGAGTATATGCTTTATATTCTGGTGATGGTGCCATCTTTGGTTGACGACGAGGATAAATTTCTATATCGTCTTTCTCAGGAACATCTATGTTTTCACGTAAATGACCTACAATTTCATCCATCAATAAAATAACTGGTGTACGAAAGCGTTCTGCATAATTTACCGCCATAACAGTAACGTCAAAAGTTTCACGCACACTCCATGGAGAAAGCGCAATGATGGAATGGTCGCCATGTGTTCCCCATCGTGCCTGCATGATATCGCCTTGTGCAGGAGATGTTGGCTGTCCAGTTGATGGACCTACACGTTGTACATTGGCAATAACTACTGGAATTTCAGCAGCACAAGCATAACCGATTAATTCCTGTTTTAAAGAAAAGCCAGGACCAGAAGTTGCTGTTAATACTTTATCACCAGCAAGAGAAGCGCCTAAAACAGCACCCATACTAGCGATTTCATCTTCCATTTGAACGAATTTACCGCCCATTTTAGGCAATAATTTAGCCATTGTTTCAGCGATTTCTGTAGATGGTGTAATTGGATAACCTGCAAAAAAGCGCACACCAGCAGCTAAAGCACCATAACTGCACGCTTCATTGCCTTGCATTAATTTAATCATTAATTTTCCTCCTTATCTACAAAAATAGCATAATCTGGGCAACGTAATTCACATTGTCCACAACCTATACAAGCATCAGCATTGACAATCTGACAGTGATTTAATACATCTAATTGCAAAACTTTTTTTGGACAAAAAGCCACGCAAATACCGCAGCCTTTGCACCTTTGTGTTTTCAAATAAATAATGTTCTTCAAAATTACACTCCTAAACTTTTAAATATATACATAAAATAAACATAAATATTAGTAACAATAAATTTGTTATTTGCTACATTCAATATCAGTCATGACATCTATTATATAACAAAAAAGTGTAAATGTGTAAATGTATACAATATATATTTTAAAACAAATTATATTTAAATATATGAAAATATCTTGACTATCAAGAAAAATAGTATATAATATTAATTAATAATAATTCTTTTTTAGTTAGATTTAAAAAGTAAGAGAGTAAATTGGAAAGGAAGCGATTTGAATGGAATTAAAAGGCAGTAAAACAGAACAAAACTTATGGGCGGCATTTGCTGGTGAATCTCAGGCACGTAATAAATATACGTACTATGCTTCTAAAGCAAAAAAAGATGGTTATGTTCAGATTGCTAAAATTTTTGAAGAAACAGCTGCAAATGAAAAAGAACATGCTAAAATTTGGTTTAAATTAGTAGATAAAATTGGTACTACTGAAGAAAACTTAAAAGCAGCAGCTGCTGGTGAACATGAAGAATGGACTTCTATGTATCCAGAATTCGCAAAAGTAGCACGTGAAGAAGGTTTCACTCGCATTGCTAACCTCTTTGAAATGGTTGCTAAAATTGAACAAGAACATGATGCTCGTTACAATTTATTATTAGCAAATATTCAAGAAGATAAAGTTTTCAAACGCAATGAAAAAATGATTTGGATGTGTTCAAACTGTGGTCATGTATATGAAGGTACAGAAGCTCCAGAAATTTGTCCTGTATGTGCTCATCCAAAAGCATTCTTTGAAATTAAAGCAAACAATTATTAATTCGGTTAAAAAAGGCTAGTTAGATTATATCTAACTAGCCTTTTTATTTTATATTTTATTTTAACCGAATATATAAGCAACTACTGTATATAAGAATAAAAGTAAAATAATACCCATAAAGAAAATCTGTGCCTTATAGAGCCATTCTCTAACATTATCAGACACTTTTGCATGACGATTTGCATACATAATTACTAAAGCAATTTCTAAAACTAAGTAAGTAGCAAAGCTTATTGGAGCTAAAATTAAACTTTCCCACATAGTTACTAATAATAAGAAGTTAATGACGATTAATAGGATTAACCAAATATCTTTACCGTACTTTTTCTGTTCTTTAGGTGCATTTTGTTGTTCTTTTGTTTTAGTAATTTTATTACTAATTCGTTTACTCATTCTAGCCATAGAAAAAACCATCCTCAACATTTTAATTTATGAATAAAGTATAACAAATATAATTTTAGCTCACAAGTTAACAAATAAACAATATTTTTTGTACAAATGTTATTATTTTTTTAGAAAATAATTGATAGTTTGTTACACACTTGTTAAAATAGTTAATATCTTAAAGATTTTAGGCGACAAACTTTACAGAATAGAGGTTTATAAATATTATGATTAGAGAACATCGAAATCGAGAAAAATTAATAAATTATTACAAAATTTTTATAAATAAAGGTATAACTGACCCTAATGTACATCCATGGATAAAAGAATCATGGGAATTATCTAAGCAATATCAAGTTAATCCTAAAAAAATTCCAGCAACTGCTAGATTATCAGCATATGAATTGGCTCAATTACAAAGCAAACACAGTGATGCTATTGAGTATTTAGATAATTTTATCGACAGTATTGTGGACTTTTTACATGAATATAATCTATGTTTAACTATCATGGATTCAGAATGTACTGTACTAAAAAAATATGCCAATCCAACATCAAGACTTATTGATAGATTAGAAGGCGTAAGCTTAACTACGAAAAACGTAGGTACACTTAGTTGCAATATTGTAAAAGAACATAAAGTACCATTTTGGGTATTTGGCCCAGAAATTTGGCTTGAAGAATTACATGAAATGAATAGTGGTTCTGTGCCAATTATGGTCAATGGGGAATTAACATATATCGTATCTTTAACTGTAATGGAATATGAAAAAATTCCTCAAGATGTAGTTTTAGCATTATTATTTACATTAAAAACTGCTTTAGAATTAAATATTAGACAATCTTTGAATATTAAAGCTCAGAAAGCTATTTTAGATGCAGCGCCATTTGCTGTATATCATATTATGTCTGAAGATAAAATTGTTTATGCAAATCGCATGGGTGAAGAACGTTTATCCGCTATTAATGCTATAAATGAAAATAAAGAAACAGCTCATTTAAAAGATATTGTATTGAATTATACACATACTCCTATTTATGATGGTTTCCAAGGTATTTCTTGCTATAATCGTGAAACTACATGGATTACTAATAATAAAACTTATGAAGATATTACTACTGTTGTGCCATTGAAAAATTCTGAAGATGATGAAGATGTACAAAGTGTAGTTACAGTATCTATGCCAATTGAAGATTTACGTACTTTAGTAGCTCATGCTTCTGGTTATACAGCAAAATATAGCTTATCTTCTATGGTTGGAGAAAGTAAATCTTTTGTACAGATGAAAGAACGTGCTTATCGTGTAGCTCGTAATAAAAATCATATTTTATTACAAGGTGAAGCTGGCATTGGCAAACAGCGTTTAGCGCATGGTATCCATATGGCTAGTATGCGTATGGCAGGTCCATTGATTTCTATAAATTGTGCAGATTCTACACCAGAATTATTGGAACAAGATATCTTTGGCGCAGCTACAGATTCTGATGTAAGTCATCCAGGTAAATTAGAATTAGCAAGTAAAGGTACTTTATTTATTGATGAAATCGAAAAATTACCAAGCTCTATTGCTAAAATGTTAGCTAAAGCTTTATCCGAAAAGAAAACTCATCGTATCGGTGAAAGCTTAGAACGCAGTATTGATGTACGCATTATTGCTGCAAGTGATGCAAATTTAAGACGTTTGACTGAAAAAGGTCAATTCGATGAAAAATTATTTAATATAATTTCTCGCAGTATTATACGTGTGCCATCACTTCGTTCTCGTAGAGATGATATTCCGATGTTATCTATTAATATTATTGAAGAATTATCTAAACAACATCAAATGGAGCCAAAAGTTTTATTACCAGAGTCTTTAGAAGTATTGAGAACTTATGATTGGCCAGGAAATATCAAACAATTGCAAAGCGTATTAGAATATTCATTCTTCAATACAAGTGGACATGAAATTTATCCTACAGATATTAATTTAATGGGTAGCGTAAAACCAGATAATAAATGGAAAACAGATAAAGAAATATTCCTCAAAGCATGGAAAGCAGCTGGCGGAAACGTAAGCCGTTTATCTAACCTCTTGAGTGTAAGTCGTGTTACTTTATATCGTTATATTAAAAAATATGGATTGGAAAAATAAAAAAAAGCTTGGCTATCGCCAAGCTTTTTTATTATATAAATTTATCAATAACGTACGCTATACCATCTTCATCACAATCTTTAGTAATGAATTGAGCAATATTTTTCACATCATCAATAGCGTTTTCCATGGCAACACCTAAACCGACATATTCAATCATAGCTAAATCATTATCACCATCACCACAAGCCATGATTTCGCTTTTGTCTATTTGTAAATATTGAGCTAATTTACTTAGTCCTACTGCTTTATCAATGCCAGGAGGTGTTATATCCATAGTATATCCAGTATTTTGTTGTAGACCAATTCTATCTTTGAATATATCAGTTAATTCATCTTGAATTTCTTGGATTTTTCCATTTAAGTTACAAACAACTAACTGCGTAACGTTTTCTGTATATTTTTCAAAATCCTCGCCGACTTCTACTATGTTTAATCCTTTTGTAGTTTTATAAGCAGGGAACATATCCATATCTACATAGCGAACATAAATTGTATCGCCAATATACCAACGAATATACCAATTTTTTTGATAACAAATAGATATTAATTCAGTTATAGTATCTTTAGAAAAATGAGCTTCATAGATGCTTTTTCCTGTATTTAAATCTTTAACAACACCACCATTACAAGATACTACAGGGCAGTTCATATTTAATTGTTTAGCAAAATAAGAAGCAGATGCAGGCATACGACCAGTGGCTATAGTTACATAAATACCTTTATCCATAGCTTTTTTTATGGCTAAAGCATTTTTTTCAGGAACAAGTTTTTGTCGATTGAGTAAAGTACCGTCCATGTCTAAGGCAATGAGTTTTATAGTCATAAAATATTTTCTCCTTTAACTTTATCATTGAAATCCCAAAATAGTGAACAATTAGCTTTTGCTAATGCTGTAACTATGGCTTTTGGTGGCATTTTTGTAGTCAAAACAATATCTACATCACTTAATTTACCAAATTTATAAGCAGGCTGTAGCAGAAATTTACCAGAATCTGCAAGTACACAAGTAAGTGTAGAATTTTTGGCAATCAAATGTTTGATAGCAGCATCTTCATTTTCAAAGGTGTAAAATCCATCTTCAGTAATACTAGCCGCACCTAAAAAGGCGATATCAAAACGGATATTATCAAGTGTGGCTAATGTTTCACTGCCATAGAAATAGCGATTTACAGGATTGAGTTTGCCACCTAATAAGTGTAAATCTAAAGCAGCGTTATCTTTTAATTGTTCAATGATGTCAATAGAATTACTATATATAGTAGATTTTTCTTTGATGTATTTGCACATATATTGAACTGTTGTCGATGTATCTAAATAGCAAATAGCATTTTTTTTGATATATGATGAAGCTACTTTGCCTAATAAATCTTTATTGGAGTTTTTTAAATTTGCTCGTTCTTTGAAGCTTTGACGAAGTTGCACTGTAGGTAAGGTGATACCACCATGTGTGCGTAAAGCGATTTTTTGTTCTACTAAACAGATGATATCGCGTCTAGCTGTATCTCGAGATATATTGAATGTAGACATGATTTCTTGTTTAGATAGACTTTTTTTCTTGCGTAATAAATTCATGATTTGATATAAACGTTCTTCTTGATACATATAATCACCACAATTTCTTAGCTCGTTAAGTTAATTTTAAGCAAGTATAAGCATTATGTCAATTTGATATTTAATCTGTAATTTAGGTAAAATAATGAGAAGAAGGCTTTTATAATTTTGAATTTATAAAGGAGTTGATGTAGTGAATAGTGTTGTTTGTATTACTAGTGCGGGCATTTTATGGGGAATTATTGCCATTTTCATCAGTTTATTAAAGGACTTAGGTTTTAATTCGTTGCAATGTGTAGCGATAAGAGTATTCTTTTCAGCTTTATGTTTAGTTATTTATTTAAGTATTTTTGATAGAAGTAAATTAAAAATTGAATTTAAGGATATAATTTATTTTTTAGGTACAGGTATTTTTAGTATTATCTTTTTTAATTATTGTTATTTTGAAGCGATTGAAGTCATTGGCGGTGTGGCAATTCCTGCACTTTTATTGTATATGGCACCTATATTTGTAATGATAATGTCTTTTTTCTTTTTTCATGAAAAATTGAATAAGCGAAAAGTATTGGCTTTATTTATAACTATTATCGGTTTATGTTTTATTACAGGAGCATTTTCTCAAGAAGTAATTTTAAGTGGCAAGGCTATATTATTAGGTTTAGGTGCAGGTTTTGGTTATGCGTTATATAGCATTTTTAGCAAGATGATAATAGATAAATATGAAGCAGTAACTATTATTACGTATACTTTTGTAGTGGCAGCTATCGGAAGTATTCCTTTGTCTGGAATTATATATCATGTAAATGAGCTTTTGAATTTGCAAGCTATTATAGCTACAATTGGATTGGCTATTTTTTGTACAGTAATGCCGTTTTTACTTTATACTACAGGGCTAAAAAAATTAGAGGCAGGAAAAGCTTCAATATTAGCTACGATTGAACCTATTGTATCAGCTATAGTGGGATTGATATTTTTTCAAGAAGTATTTGATTTAACGAAGATATTGGGTATGATATGCATTATTTCGGCAATATTAATACTTAATTTAAATTTAGTAAAAGCTAAATCTGTAAATTAAGTTAATTTTAATGGAGTCAAGTTAAACAAAAAGCTTTTTCATTGCAGGCATTTTGTGAATATTGTAGAATGAAAATAATAAAAAGGAGGCTGATTATTTTGTTGAAAAAATGTTTAGAGAATGTGTGTAAAAATTCTCCATTAATACATAATATTACTAATTATGTTACTGTAAATGATTGTGCAAATATTTTATTAGCTTGTGGAGCATCACCTATTATGGCTGATGATATTAATGAAGTAGAAGAAATCACCAGCATTTGTAATGGTTTAAATATAAATATTGGTACGTTGAATTCAAGAACAATTAATTCTATGCATAAAGCAGGTTGGATGGCTAATAGATTAAGTCATGCAGTTTTATTAGACCCTGTAGGTGTAGGAGCGTCAGAACTTCGCACTCGCACTGCTGTTGAATTAGTAAAAAATATAAAATTTGATGTAATCCGCGGTAATATTTCTGAAATAAAAACTTTAGCAAATGGAAGTGGTTCAACTCGTGGTGTAGATGCTGATATAAGAGATAGCATTACTGAAGAGAATTTAACAGAATATGTAAAATTTGCTAAGCAATTATCTAAAAATATGGATGCTATTATTGCTATTAGTGGTGTCATTGATATTGTGGCTGATAGTAAAGATGCTTATGTGATTTACAATGGTCATAAAATCATGAGTAAAATTACAGGCAGTGGTTGTATGTTATCAGCATTTACTACAGCTTATTTAGCAGCAAATAAAGATAATAAATTAATAGCTACCGTAGCAGCTTTTTGTGCTATGGGTGTAGCAGGTGAAATCGCTCAAAAACGCATGGGCGAATTAGATGGCAATGCTAGCTTTAGAAATTATTTAATTGATGCTATTTATAATATGACTGGTGAACAGTTAGAAGCTATGGCTAAATATGAAAAGAGATGATAGAGATGAATGAAATGAAAAAAGTTTTGACAATAGCAGGTTCAGATTGTAGTGGTGGAGCAGGTATTCAAGCAGATATAAAGACAATTACTGCTCATAAAATGTATGCAATGAGTGCAATTACAGCTCTTACAGCTCAAAATACAACTGGTGTGTACGGCATTTTAGATGCAGGGGCTGACTTTGTTGGCAGACAATTGGATTGTATTTTCCAAGATATTTATCCTGATGCAGTTAAAATCGGTATGGTAGCAAATAAAGAAATCATTGAGATGATTGCTCATAAATTAGTAGAATATAAAGCTAAAAATATCGTTGCTGACCCAGTAATGGTTTCTACAGCTGGTAGTCGTTTGATGGAAGAAGATGCGGCAAATACTTTAATTGAAAAATTATTGCCATTAGCTACAGTAATTACACCAAATCTAGCAGAAGCAGAAGTTTTATGTGGCTTTGCTATCAAGACAAAAGAAGATTGCATAAAAGCAGCACAGACTATTTCCCAAAAGATACCGACTGCTATTTTGATTAAAGGTGGTCATTTGGAAGATACAGCAGATGATTTGCTTTGGGACCATGGAGAAATTCATTGGTTTGAAGGTAAACGCATAGACAATCCAAATACCCATGGCACAGGTTGTACTTTATCATCAGCGATTGCTTCTAATTTAGCTGCTGGTCATGATTTAGTTACAAGCATTAAAAATGCCAAAGATTATATCACAGGAGCATTAAAAGCTAATTTAGATTTAGGAAAAGGCAGTGGCCCTTTAAATCATATGTATAATTTATAAATAAAAAAATCGCCTTAAATTAAGGCGATTTTTATTTTAAAAATTTAATACAAGATGAAAGGAGTAAAAAGATTTTTCATGGACAAAAGTAAATTAAATTACCAGAAAAATTTGTTACTGATAATAGTTGTACTATTTTGGTTTGCTCAATATGTATATGTGCCTTTTCAAACACCATATTTATCAACTATGCAGGTTTCTTCTAGCATGATTGGCATAATTATAGGCATATATGGTTTTTCACAAATGATATTGAGAATGCCCATTGGCATTATGGCAGATAAAAATGGTCGTCATAAATTATTTATCATTTTAGGAGTTACAGCTTCAGCATTAGCTTCGGTATTTCGCATTATTTTAGAACCGCAAACAGGTTTTTTAGTGGGAAATATATTATCTGGTTTTGCTTCAGCTATGTGGATTTCTTTCATGGTTTTATATGCTAGTTATTTCACTTGTGAAAATCTACAGCGAGCAATGGGTCTTATCATGGCTGCTAATAATATAGGCGTTTTAGGTGGTTTTGTTTTAAGTACCTTGAGCTATAATCATTTAGGTATGAATTTTTTATGTTTATTGAGTATCTGTAGTGGTGTGCCAGCGATATTATTATCTTTTGGTATTAAAGAGCAAAAAACAAAGACAGTAAAAATAGTACCGAAAACATCAGATTTAATAAAAGTTTATGCAGATAAAAGATTGATTTTCTTTTCGATATTGGCATTAGTTCAACAAGGTATCTTAATGGCTACTTGTATGAGTTTTACAACGCAGATTGCTCATGAAATAAATGCGAGTGCATTTCAAATTGGTTTACTATCCATCGTATATATTATTGTAGCAGTGCTAGCTTCTTATTTTTCAGCAAGTAATTTTGCCAGACGATTGGGTTCATCACTTTGGATACCTTTTATTTTATTCGTTTTAGCTATATATTGTTTTGCTGTACCTAATATTTTTTCGCCTAATTTATTGATTGCAATTCAAATATTAGCTGGATTATCTACAGGGATTGTTTTTTCTTTTTGCACTTCAGAAGCAATGAAGAATGTTCCTATCGAAAAACGTTCTACAGCTATGGGATATTATCAGGCTATTTATGCAGTGGGAATGACGATAGTCCCAATGATAGCTGGCAATATCGCAGAAATATATAATCTAAATATAGCTTTTTATCTTGAAGGTATTATAGCTGTAATAGCTACTGTGGCAAGTATGATTTATTTTAAATACGATAATAGAAAAATAATTAAAGGATAATTGCTAAATAATAGAAGATAATTCCAGTATATTATGATATAATTTTATTGAAAATTGTTATCATTTATTTAATGAGGTGCAAAGTGGAATTATCAAATAAAATTTTGATGCGATATTTTTGGATAAGCTTAGGTTGTATAAGCTTTATATTGGGAACTATAGGAATTATATTGCCATTATTACCAACGGTACCTTTTTATTTGTTAACTCTATATTGTTTTTCTAAAGGTTCACAGAGATTACATCAATGGTTTAGGCAAACTGATTTATATAAAAAACATTTGGCAGATTTTGTGCAAAAGCGAGCAATGAGTATAAAGGCAAAATTCAAGGTGCTTTTTATGGTAACAGTAATAATGAGCATAGGTTATTATTTTATGCCAGCTGAATTCTTTTGGGTACAATATGTTATGCTTACCGTTTGGATAATACATATTATTTATTTGTTTTGGGGCATAAAAACAGAAAAATATAGATGAAAATAAAAATAAGAGGCTAAAATTAGCCTCTTATTTTGCTTTAGCTAAGATAAATACTGTACTTAAAATCAATACTGCTCCCATAAGTTCGATAGAGGAGAAATTGACATACTCCCCATGCCTAAATGCAGGGGATTCTTGGATACAAACGATACTTGCCTACTAAAATAGCAGGTCTTACTATATCTCTCCAAAGAAGGTTGATGCCCCAACCTTCCATATATTTATAGCAGCATTTCTATCTCTATCGTGGCTGGTTTTGCACTTTGCGCAAATCCACTCACGAACTGCCAAATTTTTAGTTTCAGGATTTTTTGTACCACAAACATGGCAAATTTGCGAACTTGGATAGTATCTATCTATCTTTTGCACTATTGAGCCAATTTCTCTC
>NZ_KB899598.1:0-20403 GCF_000378365.1 Megamonas rupellensis DSM 19944
AAAATTATTAAAAGAAAAAGGCATTATCCAAAGCATGAGCCGAAAAGGCAATTGCTTAGATAATGCCGTAATAGAAAATTTCTTTGGTTTACTAAAAAGCGAATTATTCTATTTAAAAAAATTCAAATCCGTTGAAGATTTTATAAAAGAGTTAAAATCTTATATAAAATATTATAATACAAAACGGATAAAGATAAAACTAAAAGGACTTAGTCCTGTAGAATACAGAACTAAGTCTCAATTAGTAGCTTAATTAATATGTCCAATATTTTGGGTGCATATCAAAATTATCATATTTTATAGGTAGTCTTTTTTATAAATAATTATATTAAATTTATTTTTTATAATTTAGTGATGATAGCATCACAATATGCTTCTGTTGTAGCTGTACCATGAAGGTCTGGTGTTAAAGTTGTTCCTTCGTTTAATACTTCATCAACAGCTTTTCTGATTTTGCTAGCAACATCATTTTGACCAAGATATTCAAGCATCATGCAAGCAGACCATAAAAGTGCTGTAGGATTTGCTATATGTTTACCTGCAATATCTGGTGCGCTACCATGAACTGCTTCAAACATGGCATAATCTTTACCGAGATTACTAGATGGCAATAAACCAAGTCCACCGATTAAGCCACTAGTGAGGTCAGAAACGATATCTCCATAGAGATTTGGCATAACCATGATATCAAATTGTTGAGGGTTCATTACAAGTTGCATGCAAGTGTTATCAACGATTTTATCATTAGCTTCGATTTCTGGATAATTTTTAGCGATATCGTAGAATATGCTTAGGAATAAACCATCACTCCTTTTTAAGATATTAGCTTTGTGTACACAAGTTACTTTTTTGCGATTATGAGCTTTAGCGTATTCAAAAGCATCTTTAATAATTCTTTCACTAGCATGGCGAGTGATTATTTTTGTAGCATGAACAGTATTTTCATCAATTTGTTCTTCTACACCTACATAGAGGTCTTCAGTATTTTCTCTGAAAACAATTAGGTCAACATCTTTAAATGCAGTTTTTACAGCATTATTTGATTTAGCAGGGCGAATGTTAGCATATAAATCATATTTTTTACGTAAAGTTACATTTAAAGAGCGGAAGCCTTTGCCAATAGGAGTAGTGATTGGAGATTTTAATAATACTTTGTTTTTATCAAAGGAAGCAAATGCTTCATCAGGGATTAATTTACCATTTGTTTCATATTCTTTAGCACCGACATTGAAAATTTCATAATTAAGGTCAGCACCAGCTTTATCTAATATTTTCAAAACAGCATCAGTTATTTCAGGACCAATGCCATCGCCTTTAAATACAGTAATAGTTTTAGTCATTTTTATCTATCCTCCATAGGTACATATTCATTTAATTCACCAACATATTTTGTAGCAGGACGCATGATACGGCCATCATATAATTTATTTTCTAAGTTATGAGCAAGCCAACCTACCATACGGCTGATAACGAATAATGGTGTAAACATATCGCGAGGAATACCAAGCATATCATAAGCAAAGCCACTGTAAAAGTCTACATTTGCACACGCTGTTAAGCCTTTTGTTTCCATCAAAGTTTCTTTAACAATGCGTTCAAAGCGTAAATAGAATTCAAATTCTTCTTCACGACCTTTTTCATGAGCTACGATACCACAATAATGGCGAAGTATTTCTGCACGTGGGTCAGAAAGTGTATAAACAGCATGACCAAAACCGTATACAAGACCAGATTTATTGTAGAATTGTTTATTTAATAATTTCAATACAATATCTTTAATTTTGGCATCATCACGAGTATAGCCTATTTCGGATATAACAGCATCCATCATTAAAGCTACTTTTATATTAGCACCACCATGACGAGGACCTTTGAGTGAACCTATAGAGCCAGATACAGCAGAATAAATATCTGTGTCAGTGGAAGAGATTACTACATTTGTGAAAGTGGAGTTGTTACCACCACCATGATCAGCATGTAAAAGGAGCATGATGTCTAAAAGATTAGCTTCTTGTTTGCTGAAATTGCTATCAGAGCGAAGCATATATAAAATATTTTCAGCAGTAGAGTAATCTTTGCGAGGATAGTGAATGATAAGACTTTTATGTTCGTAGTAATGCATTTTAGATTGATAAGCATAACATGCGATTGATGGCAATTTTGCCATGATTTGAATGCCTTTTAATAATGTTTCATATACATCGGTATTATCTGGGTCTTCATCATAATTATATAAAGTTAAAATTGCATGTTGCAATTTATTCATTAGATTTTTACCAGGCATGCGAAGTAAATTCATTTCTAAGAAATCATCAGGAAGTTCGTAGTTTTCTTGAAGGAGTTCGCAAAAGTTTTCTAATTCTTTTTGTTTTGGTAAGTAACCAAATAATAATAAAAAGCAAGCTTCTTCATAAATATAGCGTAAGTCATGACGATTTTTTACTATTTCATTGATATCTATACCACGAAAAAATAAAGTACCTTCAGTATCTACTTTTGTACCATCTTCATTGTATGTATAACCTACAACGTCTGCAACACGAGTAAGACCTACTAAAACACCTGTACCATCTTCATTACGTAAACCTTTTTTTACATTGTAGTCTTTATATAAATGATTAGGAATATCTGTATAATTTTGTGATTTTCCGTAGAATTGAGCTAAGAACGTATTATCCATAGACTAATTCTCCTTTTCTATTGAATTGATATTAACGATGAGTTTATAAAAAACATATTATATAAAAAGATACTTGTCTATTATATCACAAAAAATATCTTATATAAAAGTCAAATATACACTGTATACAATATTTTTATAGTAAATGTTTACTGTATTGATACACAAATCGTAATAATTTATGTTATAATGAAAATATTGTTCTTATGTATACTAAAAAAGTAAAGGAGAGCTAAAGATGCCTACATTAACAGAAAAAATAATTAAAGCTCATTTACAAGAAGGCACTATGGACCGTGGTTGTCCAATAGCTATTAAAATTGACCAGACTTTAACACAAGATGCTACAGGAACTATGGCTTATTTACAATTAGAAGCTATGGGTGTAGACCAAGTTAAAACAGAATTATCCGTAAGCTATGTAGACCACAATACACTTCAAAGTGGTTTTGAAAATGCTGATGACCATAAATATTTACAAACAGTAGCAAATAAACATGGTATTTACTTTTCTCGTCCAGGTAATGGTATCTGCCATCAGGTACATTTGGAAAGATTTGCAGCTCCAGGTAAAACTTTATTAGGAAGTGATTCTCATACTCCTACAGCTGGTGGTATTGGTGCATTGGCTATTGGTGCTGGTGGACTTGATGTTGCTTGTGCTATGGCAGGACGTCCATTTAATTTAAAAATGCCAAAAGTGGTAAATGTAAAACTTACAGGTGCATTACATAAAGGTGTAAGTTCTAAAGATATTATTTTAAAAGTTTTACAGCTTATGACTGTAAAAGGTGGCGTAGGTAAAGTTATTGAATACACAGGTGAAGGTGTAAAAACTTTAAATATTCCTCAACGTGCTACTATAACAAATATGGGTGCAGAACTCGGTGCTACTACATCTATATTCCCAAGCGATGAAGTAACATATGAATTTTTGAAAAAACAAAATCGTGAAGATTGTTTCGTAGCTTTAAGTGCAGATGATGATGCTGTTTATGATGAAACATATGAAATCAATTTAGATGATTTAGAACCAATGATTGCTATGCCTCATAGCCCTGATGCCGTAAAATCCATCAGTGAAGTTGTTGGCAAAAAAATAGACCAGGTTGCTATTGGTAGCTGTACAAATTCTTCTTATAGAGATATGATGATTGTCGCTTCTATATTAAAAAATAAAACAGTTGCTGAAAATGTATCCTTATGTATTTCTCCAGGTTCTAAACAAGTATTGACTATGCTTTCTCAAAATGGAGCATTAACAGATTTAATCTCTAGTGGTGCTAGAATGCTTGAATGTACTTGTGGTCCTTGTATCGGTATGGGTCAATCTCCTATTACAAATGCATGGTCACTTCGTACTTTCAACCGCAATTTCTATGGTAGAAGTGGTACCTTAAGTGCAAATGTATGTCTTGTTTCTCCAGAAGTAGCTGCTTATAGTGCTATAAAAGGTGTTATTTCTGACCCTAGAGAAGCTGAATTTGATATTCCAGCAGAACCAGATCATTTCTTAGTAGATGATAGCATGATTATTGCTCCAGAAAAACAGCATCCTGAAAATGTGGAAATCGTTCGTGGTCCAAATATTAAACCACTTCCAGAAAATACTCCACTTGCTGATACTGTAGAAAAACAAGTAGTAATTAAAGTAGTAGATAATATCACTACAGACCATATCGCTCCAGCAGGGGCAAAAGTATTGCCATTCCGCTCTAATATTGAAAAAATATCTGAATTTATTTTCCGTGATGTACAAGCTGGATTTAAACAACATTGCTTATCTGTTGGCGGTGGCTTTATCGTTGCAGGTCAAAACTATGGTCAAGGTTCTAGCCGTGAACATGCAGCACTTGCACCAATGTATTTAGGCATTAAAGCTGTTATCGCTAAAAGCTTTGCGCGTATACATCAAGCTAATCTCATAAACTTTGGTATCGTACCATTTACTTTTGCAAATGAAGCAGATTATGATACTATTGATGAAGGTGATGTATTAAAAATTAGTAATTTACATCAGCTTGCTCCAGGAAAAGCTATGATGGTAGAGAATGTTACTAAGAAAACTTCTTTTGCCGTAAATCATGCATTATCTCAATTAGATATTGATATTTTAATGGCTGGCGGTCGTTTAAATTATATAAAAATGGGTAAATAAATATTGTATTTTAGATAAGAAAAAAGACTATCGTAAATTTTTACGATAGTCTTTTTTTATATTATTTTTTAGAGGGGATTCGCCATATTCTTTCAAAAGGATAAGCTTCAAACATATATCTTAAGTCAATATAATCTTCGCCTAAAATAAAAGATATACGTTGTAATTTTTTACTTTGGTATATTTTTTTAATTTATTAATATAATAATTTATTTCTAAATCTGTTAATTTACCATTTTGCATATATATTTTTATATTATCAAAAGACATATTGACACCTCATTTAGTGGCAGATTATTTATCTAATTTCCAAATATCGTTATTATATTCAGCGATTGTGCGGTCACTAGAGAAATAGCCAGCGTTAGCAATATTTGTTAAAGACATTTTTGCCCAATTTTGACGATTTAAATAATCATGGAAAGCTTTATCTTTAGCTTGAATATATGATTTTAAATCAAGTAAAGTCATAAACCAATCTTTATTACTTAATTCATTGTATAAACGTTGAAGATTTTCAGCATTGCCAATGGAAAGCATTTCTTTAGAAATCAAGAATTTAAGTGTGTTTTCAATTTCTGTATCATTTTCATAATAATCTTTGACATTATAATCTTGTTTTTTATAATGATTGATGACATTATCACTGCTTTCACCAAAGATATAGATATTATCATCACCTACTAATTGATGAATTTCTACATTAGCACCATCTTCTGTACCTAATGTAATTGCGCCGTTTAACATCATTTTCATATTGCCAGTACCACTAGCTTCTTTACTAGCAAGTGAAATTTGTTCAGAAATATCACAAGCAGGAATTAATTTTTCAGCTTGTGAAACATTGTAGTTTTCAATCATGACAACTTGAATATATTTATTAGCAATAGAGTCTTTAGCGATGATATCTTGAAGACATAAAATAGCATGAATGATATCTTTGGCAATGACATATGCGGGTGCAGCTTTAGCGCCAAAAATGAAAGTTATAGGTGTTTTTGGTCGATAGCCTTGTCTGATTTTTAATAGTAAATTGATGATATAGAGTAAATTCATTTGTTGACGTTTATATTCATGTAAGCGTTTTATTTGAATATCAAAGATACTATCTGGATTAATACTGATTTGCATAGTTTTTTGAATGTAATCTGCGAGTTTTTGTTTATTATGAGCTTTAATTTTTAAAAGTGTAGATAATACATTTTCATCATTAATATATTGTAATAGTTCTTTTAATTTTGTAGCATCTTGTAGAAATTTATTGCCTATTAGAGATTGAATATATTGGCTAAGTTCATGATTACAATGCAATAACCAACGACGGAATGTAATACCATTAGTTTTATTATTGAATTTTTGCGGATAGAGTTTATAAAAGGCATTTAATTCACTATTTTTTAGAATATCAGTATGCAAAGAAGCTACACCATTGATACTATAGCCAAAATGAATATCCATATTAGCCATATGCACACGATTTTCTTTATCGATAATTTGGACGGCTTCTTCTTCACTGCGTGTGAATGCAACAGTATCGAGGATTTCAATTATTGGAATTAAATGTGGTACTACTTGACGGAGATAATCCATAGGCCATTTTTCTAAAGCTTCAGCTAAAATAGTATGATTTGTATAAGCACAAGTATTTGTTACGATATGCACTGCTTCTTTTAAATGAATACCCTCTTTTAATAAGCGATAGATAAGTTCAGGAATAATCATTGATGGATGAGTATCATTGATTTGAATACATACATGTTGATGTAAGTCTTTGAGGTCATGACCTTTAGCTTTTTCTTCCATTAAAATTAATTGAGCTGCATTGCTAATCATGAAATATTGTTGATAGATGCGAAGTAATTGACCTTCTTTTGTACTATCATCAGGATATAAAAATAAAGTGAGATTTTTTTTAATATCTGTTAAATCAAAAGATATACCTTCTTTAACAATATTTTCATCGATACTGTCTAGGTCAAAAAGATGTAATTTATTCAGCCCTTGTCCATAACCAATAACATCAATATCATAAAGATGAGAATGTACAGTAAAATCTTTGAATTGAATATCAAAGCCTATATTTGTATCATTGAGCCAATTGTCTTTTTGTAACCATGGATTAACTTCTTCTTTTTGAAGGTGATTGATAAATTTTTGTTTAAATAGACCAAGATGATAATTTAAACCGATACCATCACCAGAAAGATTAAGTGTAGCAATAGAGTCTAAAAAGCAAGCAGCAAGTCGACCAAGACCACCATTACCTAAAGATGGTTCAGGTTCTATTTCTTCAATAATACTTAAATCTTTACCGTGTTCTTGTAATAAAGAATTGATTTCGTCATAAATACCAAGATTAATTAGATTATTAGATAAGAGTTTACCAATTAAAAATTCAGCTGAAATATAATATAATTTTCGTTTAGTTTGTGTGAGGGGACGATTTTTGCTTAATGCTTTAACTAACATTAATAAGGCTATATATAATTCTTCATTTGTACAGTTATCAATATCTTTTTGAAATTGGATTTGTAATATATTATTTAATTTAGTTAACATAGATATTCTCCTTATTTTTTATCTCTACCATAAATGGCTGTAATAGAAGCAATTTTTTGATTTAGTTTTTCACTGAGTTGTGAATTATTCATGCGCCAGCACCAATTACCACCAAGTGTAGATGGTTTATTTATGCGACTTGTATTATCTAGTTGTAACCAATCTTGCATAGGAATGATACACATTTTAGCTACAGATTGCATAGCTAAACAAATAGCTTTATCTAGTAGTTTTAAATCATCTTGAGTATCAGTACATAAATAGCGACGCAAAGTATTTTTTTCTTCTGGCAAGATTGATTTAAACCAGCCAAGCATTGTTTCATTATCATGAGTGCCAGTATAAACTACACAATTTTCATTGTAATTATGAGGTAAATAATTATTAGCTCCACTAGAATCGCGACTATCAAAGGCAAATTCTAAAACTTTCATTCCTGGATAGCCTGTATCTTTTACTAATTGGCGAACGGAGTCAGTTAAATAGCCAAGGTCTTCAGCAATGATTTCTTTATTGCCAAGTGTATTTTTTATTTGTTGGAAAAGATTTATTCCAGGGCCTTTTACCCAATGACCACCTTTAGCTGTAGTATTTCCGTAAGGAATAGAATAATATTCATCAAAGCCACGGAAATGGTCAATACGAACAACATCATATAATTTATAGCACCAAGAAATACGAGATATCCACCAAGAAAAATTTTCTTGTGCATGTCTTTCCCAAGCATATAAAGGGTTGCCCCAAAGTTGACCATCAGCGGAAAAGCCATCTGGCGGACAACCAGCAACTGCTGTTGGCAATAAATTTTCATCTAATTGAAAGAGATGAGGATTAGACCAAGTATCAGCACTATCATAAGCTACATAGATTGGAATATCACCGATTATAGAAATACCTTGACTGTTTGCATAAGCTTTTAATTTTTGCCATTGTTCCCAAAAGATGAATTGAAGGAATTTATAAAAAGTAATATTTTCTTGTAATTTATTTGTGTAGTAGTTCATAGCATCTGTTGTTCTATGGCGGATATCTTCAGGCCATTGTTGCCAAGATACTCCATTAAAATAATCTTTTATTGCCATAAATAAAGCATAATCATTTAGCCAATATGCTTCATTATTTATAAATGATTGGAAATCATGATTATCTGTGATATGACTACGTTTAAAAGCTAATCTCAATAAATCAAAACGTGTATGATATAAGTTTGCATAATCAATAGTAGTATTTTCTTCTTGAATTGGTAATTCATCGATATTTAACCAATTTTTAGCTACTAAATCATCTAAAGAAATAAAATAAGGATTTCCTGCAAAAGTAGAAAATGATTGATAAGGTGAATCGCCATAGCTAGTTGCACCTAAAGGCAATATTTGCCAATAACTTTGTTTAGCTTGTTTTAAATAATCTATCCATTTATAAGCTTCTTGATTAAAGCAACCAATTCCATGACCACCAGGCAGGGAAAAGATTGGTAATAAAATGCCACTTGCTCTCATGATTTTATACTCCTTTTATACACATTCTGTTAGTACAGCAAAATGATCAGATATAGTAGGTTTATCTATGCCAGTAAATATAGATTTTTGAGACTGTACATTTATTTTTTTATTGCAAAAAATATAGTCAATGCGGATAGCTTCACTATTTTGAGAAAACCAACCAGCAATGCCAGAAGAACTGGTAATTCCTTCATCACGTATTTGAGCTAATTCATACAAGTCATACCATTTATCTTTAAGAATAAGATTGTAACCTTCATCTTTGATATCACTGCGATTATTGAAATCTCCCATTAAGAAAATAGTATCTTGAGAAATTGGCTTTAGAGCTGTAATTAAATTTTGCCAATGGAGTTGAAATGGTTCTTCTTCATCATTCCACCAGCCCATATGCATAGAAATAAACCATGTTTTTTGTTGATTTATTTCACAACAAATAGCTAAAGCTTTACGCGTTTTATAATTTGTATGATCTTGTGTTTTAGATAATGGAATTACTTTTGTATCTATAATTGGATATTTGGAAAAGATAGCAATACCTTCATCATAGATGTCATAGCCAAGATGACAATCTTCCCAAATCCAATGATAGTTTTTACCTTGTTTAGCTAGTAAATCAGCAATATATAGCGCATGATTATTTTGCTTTAAAATTGATGTACCATAATAGTTATGAGGATTTTTAGCTAAGATTTTGTCATCATGTGATTGATTGACTTCTTGAAGTGCGAAGACATCAATATTTTCTTGAAGAATTTCTTCTACAAAAATCTGTGTTTTTTTAAGATAATCTTCTTCTAAAAGACTGTGAGAATTAAGTGTTAGTAATTTCATATAAATTACCTCGTCAATTGATATATTTAAAGAATGTCATTGATGTCAGATTTTAAAACATCGGCTTTAGGCCCATAAATAGCTTGAACGCCATTATCTTTTTTTACTAAACCTAAAGCACCATATTTTTTCCATTGGTCTAAATCTGCTACTTTATTGATATCTTTAACAGTTACACGCAATCTGGTCATACAAGCATCAACGAGAGTGATATTTTCTCTACCACCTAAAAGTTTAATAATAGCTTCAGCTTGAGCAGAGCCTTGTACAGTAGTTTTAGAATTATCTTCATCATTATTTATACTGTCATAATTACCTAAACGACCAGGTGTAGCAAATTGAAATTTGCCAATCATGAAATAAGCTACAACATAACCGATAGCAAAAAAGGCTACAATACAAATTAAAAAGTTAATAATATCTCCAGTAAGTCCTGCTTTTACAGACATAGGAATGCGAGTGATAAACTCAATATTGCCAAAAGAATGAAGGCGTAAATCTATAATACCAGCCATAGCAAAAGCTAGACCTTGAAGAATTGCATAAACGATATATAAAGGAACAGCGGCAAACATAAACATAAATTCAAGTGGTTCAGTTACACCAGTTAAAAATACAGCAAGTGCAGTGGATACAAACATGGATTTATATTTATGACGTTTATCTTTATCGACACGATGATACATAGCTAAGGCGATACCAAGCAACATACCAGTAGCACCGATCATTTGACCAACTTTGAAACGAGCAGGTGTTACTTCGTTTAATAATTGATTGTAAGAAGCCATATCACCCATATTTTTGAAGTTGATTAAATCATTTGCCCAAGCAAGCCATAAAGGATCTTGTCCAAATACAAAAGCTCCAGCATTTGCACCTGTTAAAAGTTGATAAGTACCACCAAAAGATGTGTAGTTCATTGGAATGGTAAGCATATGATGTAAACCAAATGGTAAAAGTAAACGTTCTAAAGTACCATAAATAAATGGAGCAAGTACAGGATAAGTAGAAGATGAATTAGCAATCCAAATACCAAAATTATTAATACCTGTTTGTACATAAGTCCAGAAAAAACTGAGAATTACAGAAATTACGACGGAATAAATGATGACCATTAAAGGTACAAAGCGTTTACCATTAAAAAAGGCTAAACAATCTGGTAATTTGCGGAAATTGTAGTATTTATTGTAGACAATACCACCGACAAAGCCAGAGATAATACCGACAAATACACCCATGTTGAGAGCGGCTGCACCAAGAACTTCAACAAAATAGCCTTTAACAGGAATTGTTTGACCTAATAAAGTATAAGTTGTAGCGTCAGCTTGGCTTAACATATCTGTAGTTACACCAAAAATAGAACCAGTTATTCGATTGATTAAAATGAAAGCAATTATAGCAGCAAAGGCACCACCAGCTTTTTCTTTTGCCCATGAACCACCAATGGCAGCAGCAAATAAAATATGTAAATTACCGATAATTGCCCAACCGATATTTTCCATAGTGTTACCAATAATCATGATTAAGGAAATATCAGCACCACACATTTGAATTAATTTACCAAGAGAAATCATAAGACCAGCAGCAGGCATAACAGCGATAACTGTCATTAACACTTTGCCAAGTTTTTGTAAGAAATCAAAATCAATATGAAATTTTTTCTTTGGCGCTTCTTCTACAGTTGATTTTGTTTCTTGTTGCATAGGATTTTGCACATTTTGCATAGTTTGCATGGTTAAAGTTATGATGGCATCTTCACCATGAGTTACTTCGTTGTAATTACAGTTTAATGTCATGTTTTCCATGCCACCACAAATGATAAATGGTGTAATTAAATTGATATTTTTTTGTTGCATGAAAGAAAAATCTACTTCGGCAATTAATGTGCCAGCTTTTATCTTATCGCCAGCTTGCACGTGAACAGTAAAGCCTTCACCATTTAAAGCTACTGTTTCCAAGCCAAAATGAATGAGTAGTTCTAATCCATTATCAGCTTTGATGCCATAGGCATGTTTTGTTGCTGCAATCATAGTGATTTCACCATCAACAGGACTGTAGATTTTACCTTCTGATGGAATGATTGCAATACCATCACCCATCATTTTTGTAGAAAATACAGGGTCAGGAACTTCTGTAAGTGGTATTGTTTTTCCCGTAATTGGTGATAAAAGTTGTAGGGATTTACTTTCCATAAAAACACTTCCTCATAATTTTTATTACATACATTATAAATATCTTTAAAATCGCTTCAGTAATGATTATATTTTTATTATAAAGAGTTTTGCGAAAAATTGCAATAAGTTTTACGAAATATTTGCATTAAAAATAAAATATTTTACGCAAAATAAATGCAATTTATTGCGTAAATAGTTGCGTTAATTATTGAAATGTGGTTTAATATTTATAAATATTAAAGACGATTTTTTATTATAGATATAGAGGAGAATTTTTATGGCAGTTACAATTAAAGATGTCGCGAAATTGGCTGGGGTATCACCGTCAACAGTATCAAGAACGTGTAAAAATCATCCATCGATTAGTCAAGAAACAAAGGACAGAGTAAAAAAAGCGATGGAAGAATTAGGTTACGAGCAAAATAATTTACAACAGAATATTAGTATGCGTAAAATAGGTGTAGTATTTCCTAAAAGTAAAACAGATGTTTATGAAAATCCTTTTTATTTAGAAGCTATAAAGGGAATTGGTAAATATTGTAATAAAAAGCAATATACTTTATTAGTAATAACAGGTGAAACTGATGAAGAATTGATAAGAAGTATAAAAGCTTCAGAGGTAGATGGATTTATCTTTTTATATTCAAATATAGATGATTTAATAATCAATTATATGTATGAGCAAAAATTGTTATTTGTATTGATTGGTAAAGCTACAAAAATGATAAATGATACTATTTATGTAGATAATGATAATGTGCAAGCTGCAAAAGAAGCATGTGAATATCTAATATCTTTAGGTCATAATAAAATTGCTTATATAGGTACAGATAATTACAAGGTATTTTCTAGCGATCGAAAAGCCGGATATTTATTAGCATTAAGTGAACATAATATTGAATATAATCCTAATTATTGTTTAGAATTTGCATTGAATTCTGAGGAAAAATATAATAAGCTTAAGGATTTGCTAATTAGTGAAAATCGACCAACTGCTTTATTGATTTATGATGATATTGTAGCTGTTTCTATAGGTAATTTGATTTCTGCATGCAATTTAAAAGTGCCAGAGGATTTATCCATCATAAGTTTTAATAATTCTATCTTTGCTCGTATGATGAATCCACAATTGACATCTATAGATATAAATGCTTATCAATTGGGAGTAGAAGCGGCTTCTCAACTTAGTAAGCATATAGAAAATCCTAATTTATTTGCGACAAAAATTATTGTGCCGTATTTTTTAGTAAAAAGAGAAAGTTGTAGGGAAATTAGATAAAATCTTAATTGAATTTTAATGAAAAAAAGCATTTTGCTTGGCTATTTGCAAGGCAAAATGCTTTTTATTTATGTTATAATAAGAAATTAGGAAATAAATGTTTACTATTATTTATTATTTAAAGATACAGGAGGTTTAAGTTTTGAGTCAGGAAGGGTTAAATAAACAAGCTACTGAACAAAATAATACAGAAACAGAAATAGAAGATATAAAAGAAGATAAAAAAGTAGTAAAAAATGATGAATATACAATAAAAATCATACCTAATAAAACAGATGATGTAAAATTATTTACTATAAGTAAGAATATGTTTAGATATGTGATGGCATCTGTAGTTATTATGATAGTATTAGTCGTTGGTTCATTGAGTTTTGCAGGTTATGTGTATTTTAATAATCAAGCAGATAAACAGCATTTACAAGAATTGCAAGAAGCAAATGCACTTCAACAGCAACAATTATCTGAACTTGATAAAAAAGCTAATAGCTTAAAAGAAGATATGGACCAATTAAATAATTTAGAAAATGAATTAAAACAATTATCTGGTATAGAACTTCCAGAAGGAAATAATGGAGATAGTGTAAATCCAGAACAAAATGGACAAGGTGGACCATATCTGCAAACACCTACTATAGAAAATGTACGTCTTACCTTAGATACTGTAGAAAATACAATGAATGGTAAACTAAATAATATGGAAGAATTGAAAAAACGTTTGCAGACTGCTATCATGATGAAACGTCAGCAAGTAGCAATTGCTAATCAGACTATATCTATTACTCCATCTATTTGGCCAGCTAAAGGTGTAGTAAGTTCACCATATGGTCTTCGTTGGGGCGGTAGCGATTTCCACCCTGGTATTGATATTGCAAATGATATGGGAACACCAATTAGAGCAACAGCTGATGGCGTTGTCAGCATTGCTGGTTGGAATTCTGGCGGATATGGCAATATGGTAGATATCGACCATGGCAACGGAGTGATGACTCGTTATGGACATGCTTCTTATGTAGTAGTATCTGCAGGTCAACAAGTAAAACGTGGACAGATTATTGCTTATATGGGAAGTACAGGCTTTTCAACAGGTCCTCATGTACATTATGAAGTTCGCATAAATGGACAAGCTGTAGACCCATCTGGATATTTATTTAACTAATAAAAATAACAGTGATGAATTAGACTAAATAGGAGTTTAATTCATCACTTTTTTTATTTACAATTTTTTATATATGTAAAGTTGTTAATTTTATGATATAATAGAAAATATCTACATAATTTTAAGTAAACAAAAAGGAGATGGTTTTATTGGCTAAAGAGCAAGTAGAAGTAAAATTAACGCCACAGGAAATAGTAGAAAAAACAACTATAGCTGATGTGTATCGTGCTGTTAAAAATTTAGATGGTGTTATATACAAAACTAAATTAATCTACAGTGATTATTTTTCCAATTTATCACATAATGATATATATATAAAACCTGAAAACTTGCAAAAAACAGGTTCTTTCAAACTTCGCGGAGCGTATAACTGCATTAGTCAGTTGAGTGAAGAACAAAAAGCTCATGGTGTAATTGCAGCTTCAGCTGGTAATCATGCTCAAGGTGTAGCTTATGCAGCTCAACAATTAGGCGTTAAGGCTGTAATTGTTATGCCAGCGACTACTCCATTATTAAAAGTAGAAGCAACTCGTGCTTATGGAGCAGAAGTTGTATTATCTGGAGATAGTTTTGATGATGCGGCAGCAAAAGCAGTAGAATTACAACAAGAATTTAATTATACATTTATCCACCCATTTAATGATATCGAAGTTATCTTAGGTCAAGGTACTACAGCTTTAGAAATCATTGATGATTTAAAAGATGTTGATGCGATTTTAGTACCTATCGGTGGTGGCGGTTTTGCCAGTGGTGTAGCACTTGCGACTAAAATGGTAAATCCACATGTAAAAGTAATTGGTGTAGAACCTTGTGGAGCAGCTTGTATCAAAGCATCACTTCAAGAAAATAAAGTAGTGTCCTTGCCAAGTGTTGATACTGTAGCAGAAGGTACAGCAGTAAAAACACCAGGTGATGTAACATTTGAATTCATTAAAAAATATGTAGATGAAGTAATCACAGTTTCTGAATTTGAAATTATGTCAGCTTTATTATCTTTGATTGAAAAACATAAATTGATTGCTGAAGGTGCGGGCGTATTATCTTTAGCAGCTAGCAGAAAATTACAATTCAAAGGTAAGAAAGTGGCTGCTATCGTAAGTGGTGGTAATATTGATATTTCTACAATTTCAGCACTTATTGATAAAGCTTTAATCGCTCGTGGTCGAGTATTCTGCTTTAGTGTACAACTTCCAGATAAACCTGGTCAGTTATTGGCGATTTCTCAAATTTTAGCAGATTTAAATGCTAATGTAATTAAATTAGACCATAATCAGGCTAAAGTAACAGATAGCTTCAAAAAAGTAGTGCTTGAAGTAACTGTGGAAACAAATGGTATTGAGCATATTAATCAAATAACGAATGAATTACACCAGAATGGTTTTAAAATAAAAAAAATCTACTAATAAAAAAAGAGAATGAGTATGAAATAAACCGAACTCCAAAAGTTAGACCTAAAATCTAGCGATTAGGAGTTCGGTTTTTTCATGGCAAAATATAGTTTGAAATAAAAAAGCTAATATATTGTTTTTGCTCATATTTTGTTTTTGATATTATTTTTAGAAGTTTACCAAGCGATATAACTAAAGTATATAGCATCATTTACTTTATAATACCAACAATCATTAACTTGATGAGAAGAGAGATTTTCTAATAAGTACCATTGGTTATGTTTTTTTACAGCCATAATTTGATTTACATAAACAATATAACCTAATGAATTTTTGGTAAATGTAAGAAGATTTATATAGATAATATTAGGATTATTAGTATCTAATACTTGATTTATGATACGAACTTTATTATTTATATTTTGATTTATACTTAATGAATTATATACTTGTTCACTCATGTGTTGTTGAATAATTTTATTAAAAGGTTCTTTTCCTTGAATAGTTTTATTCATAATTGTTTCAAGTTTATTTGTTGGTAGATATGATTGAAAATTCTGATGAACAGAAATATATGTTCTGTATGTTTGCCAAATATTATTATAAGAAAAGATAATAATACTTAATATAAGAAAAGCAATAAAAATTTTTTTCATAATAAACACCTTTTGATATTTAAAATAAAGTGAAAAACTTATTGTTAGTATATGAAAAGATAATGTAGCTACTATCTAAAAAATTTTAGGAGGTTTTATCATGGCTATAGTATTAAATAGACAAAAAGCTGTAGAATATGCACAAAAATATTGGGATGAAGAAAGTGGAAATTATAATAAGCTTTTTCCTCATTTTGATGGTAATGATTGTACAAATTTTGTTTCTCAATGTTGGAATTATGCGGGGATTCCAAGAAATCCAAACTGGAATGTATCTTTTGTACCAGGAGCTACAACAAAATCATGGACTATTGTAGATGATTTTGCTGAATATATGACAAATACATCTTCTGCTGATACTGAAGATGGATTATCTATTGCTGTAATGAAATGGGACAGTAATGAGGTTACTATTGGTGATATTATTCAATTTTATAGTGAAAGTGAAGAACATGATGGCTGGTATCATTCAGTAATAATTTCTAAAATAGATCCTGTATATGGCATTTGTTATGCAGCACATACAAAACATCATTTACAAAGACCATTAAGTGATGTATACCCTAATGGTGGTGTAACAGAAGTACGTTTTATTTGTCCTCGTTATGATGAATAAAAATTTTAAATTTAATTTATTAAAAGAATTTGATAATAGTAAAAAAATATATACATTGAAAATAGATATTAACTTTTATTTATCATTTTCTTTTAAACTAGAGATTAGTTTCTTTAAATCATAATGTTTTAGTAATATAATTTATAATTATTGATGATATTTTCTTATAAAATTAATAATATTTTTTAAGTGTATATATGTTTTAAAAATATTATTGTCATTATAAGCTAGGTTTATTTGGTTTATCTCATTGATTATTTGATAATTAATTTGGTTAGAATAATTGTATTCTAGATTATTCCAATAACTAAAAAATACTCTATCAGAGTGATATTTTACAGGTTGTTCATAGGAAATACATTTCCAGCTGTTATCTTTACTTTGTAAAACAATAATTTGATCAAAAGTAAAACGATAATTTAGTAAGCTGTTATTATTAGATTTAAAAGGTTGAATAATTAAAAAATCAATATAAATAAGGTTAGGATCGTTTTTATCAATACGTTGGTCGATTATTTTTATAGATAGTATGGGTTCAACTTTTTCATAGTTTTTAAATTTATAGTATAAAGTATCATAAACATCTTTAGTCATTATTTGTTGTATATGTTCATCAAATGGTTGTTTCTTTTGAGCAATAGATGTTAATAATGTATCTTCAATAGGAATATATTGAGTATAATTGTAGTGCATTAATTTGTAAGTATAATAAGAGTTAGAAAGAGAAAATTTAATAGGTTCTATTAAGTGAAGATTAAAACTATATAGTGTTGATTTTATAGTTAATAAAATTAATATTAATAAAAAAATTTTTTTCAAAGATATCATCTCCAGTATTTAAAATGTAAAAAAAATCTCTTATTAGTATATGAAAAGGTATTGTAGCTACTATCTTTTATTATACTAAATTTGGAGGTTTTATTATGAATACAGTTTTAAATCGTAAAGGTGCTATTGAATATACTGAAAAATGGTATGATAGTCATAATCCTGATTATGTAAATTATGATGAAGGAGAATATCAGGTAGATTGTACAAATTTTGTTTCTCAATGTTGGCATGAAGGCGGTGGAATAGATATGTCTCCACTTGTTTGGACTGGTGGAAGTACAACAATAGTTACTACTGATGCGTGGGTAAATGTAGACGCTTTTGCTAAGTATATGACAGAATTATCTGCGGGTTATGATAATTTACTTTTAAAAGCTATAAAATCATATTTAAAAAAAGATGAATGGGACTTATTAATAGCTTTAGTAATATTAAATATTCCTGTTACAAAATTAAGTAAAATATATAATGTTTCGATACAGGCTATTTATCAGAAACGAAAAAGAATACAACAGAAGATAAAAAATATATGTTCTTGATAATAATTTTTATTGAATTAAAGTATAGTATTATATGCTAATTTTATATATGGATTTTTTATTTAAGTATTTAGTTAAAAAAAAACTGCTCTTGCAAAAATTATTTTTGTTTAAATTTTTTAGAGCAGTTTTTTATTATATTTTTTGTTAGCCTAAATCAACAAATTTACGTTGTCGATTAGTGAAGTTTATTGATTTTGTATAGCCAAAAGATTTTGCATATGAAATAGCATCATCAATATGATTGCCACAATGTTCTGGTTTATGTGCATCAGAAGAAGTGATAATAGGAAGATTGTATTCTACAGCGATTTTCATAAAATCAGGATATGGTGAAATTTCAGCTATAGGATAGCGATATAAAGTACCAGTATTGATATCGATAGCCATATTAGCTTCTTTAACAGCTTTAGCTACACGGACTAAATAAGGCGTAACATCAAAATCTGGTATATTTTTAAATAAACGAATATTAAATGGATGACCTAAAACATCATAAATTTTACTAGCACAGAGTTTTTCAACTTCTTGTGCATACCAATCATAGATTTCTTCTAAAGTATGATTATTCCATTCATCTTTTATTTCTGAAGAATCATAAGCCCAACCATGAAGAAAATGGATAGAGCCAATGATATAATCAAAATCATATGGTGCTAAAATACTTTTTACTTTTTCTTGGTCTTGGAAATTGCATACTTCAATTCCTGTTTTAACCTTGTAGCCTAATTTTCGCAATTTAGCCATAAAGTTAAAATAATCATCTAAAGTGTATTTGAATTTATTTTTCTTTAACCATTGCTGTTGGAATTTACCTACAAAGCTATCATCTAAAATTAAATCTTGATAATATAAATCTTTGAATTCAGGAAATGTATGGCTATGTTCAGAGATGCCGATTTCTGTCAATCCATGGTCTTTAGCACTATCAAAAAATCCTTTGACCCAATTTTCATCATAAGAGCCATATTCAAAATGCATATGATAATCTAATTTCATAATATTAGCTTCTTTCTATTTGATATTTAATCAATGATTGCTTTCTTGTTGAGCAAGTAATTGACGAATTGTTTTAACTACACCATTTTTATAATTTGGTGGTGCTATATAGCGAGCTACTTTCTTTAATTCAGGAATGGCATTTTCCATAGCATAACTATAATATACAGATTGCATCATTTCATAATCATTTAAATAATCGCCAAAAGCGACACATTCTTCTGGTTTTATATTTAATTTTTTCTGTAATTTTTGGATAGCTACACCTTTGTTGATGCCTAAAGGAATGATATCTACCCAGATATCACTGCTTAAAACTACTTGCATTTCATCAGCTAAAGGTAAGAATTTTTTATAGACATTATTTAAAGAATCGCGATTAAAACAATCGCAAAGAGAAATTTTAATAATTTCATCATCAACTTCAGAAAAATCATGAAGAATTTTATATTGAGTGTAATAAAGATTTAATTCATCATGAAATTCTTTATTTTGAGAGATGATATAGCCACCTTTTTTACCGCTTAATACAATTTCTACTTTTGGTAATTTCGCAGTTTCAGCGATAATTTTTTGTACAGCAGTATCTGGTAATGTAGCAGAAAAAATTTCTTTATCATGTTGGCAGACATAAGTCCCATTTTCAGAAATAAAAAGTAAATCATCTTTATATTTAGGAAATTGGGAAACAAGTGCTTGATATTGGCGTCCGCTAGCAGGTGAAAACATAATATTATGTTGTTTTAATAAATCCATAATTTCATCAAAATCATCAGGTAATTTATTAGGTTCAACAAGTAAAGTACCGTCCATATCGGAGATAATCCATTTAATCATATAGCAGACTCCTTTATCAAATTTTGGTAAAAATAATTTTATATAGAAAGTTTATCATAAATACTTAAATTTGGGTATAAAAAAACTACCCTTTAATGAGAGAGGGTAGTGTAGATATTTCGTTATGGTGGGCGGTAACAGGATCGAACTGCTGACATCTTGCTTGTAAGGCAAGCGCTCTCCCAGCTGAGCTAA
>NZ_KB899599.1:0-20183 GCF_000378365.1 Megamonas rupellensis DSM 19944
AAACAAATGGCCTTGTAGCTCAGCTGGATTAGAGTGTTTGACTACGAATCAAAAGGTCGCAGGTTCGAGTCCTGCCAAGGTCACCATTTGTAATGGGTAGGTGCCCGAGTGGTTAAAGGGAACGGACTGTAAATCCGTCGCCGTAGGCTACGATGGTTCGAATCCATCCCTGCCCACCATTTTGTAGATTAAAGCTTCGATTTTATCGGAGCTTTTTTTGTTTTATAAATATATGTATAAAAAAATTGCTTTCTAATAATTAAATTAGAAAGCAATTTTTATTTACTTATTATATTTTAAATCTTCAACTTTAACTGAATCTGGTTGTGCAAACCAAGATAAAGCATAAACAGCAGATGAAATATAATCTATAGCATATTCATTTGTAGACCAAGAACTTACCACATCAAGATAAGATTTTGCTATAGGAATATTTCCACTATTCAAGTATTCTGTTTGGTCTGGATCTCCACCTATAACATGATTTGGTCCACCGACAACAAGACCTGAAACATAAGCTCCTGTGCTTTCATGGATACGATTATGTGGATGTAATGGTGGATTATCTCCTACACCAGTCATAAAACTCTTATCAAGTGAATTTCTTCCAAAAAGATAATGAATTTGTGCTAGTGCTCCTTCTAAATATTCTTGTTTTGGCTCAATTTGATATGCCATTAATAAAATATCACCTTTAGTCAAAGCATTTTTAGTTGAAGCCCATGTATATTCATTTTCTTTTAAAGAACAATTAAAACCATCTGTTTTTATACTTGTACAAATATCGTCTGCATAACTAATTAAAGCATTAATAACTTTATTTTGAAGTTGCTTATCTGCATTATTAGATTTAGCATATGCAAATTGTGCTAAAGCTAAAGTATCATCCCATGTAAAAAAGCTTGGTTTATCAGTTAAACGTTTAGACTCTTTCTTCAAATAAGATTCATACTTAGCATCACCTGTTGTTCTAAACATTTCTGCAGCTAACCATAAACGTTCTTCAAGATCTGTATCTTTATTATATGGGCCTGAACCATTTTCTTGTCCTTCATCAACACGATAAATTGGTTTAGGATTTTTTTCTAAATATTGCCAAACAGCTTCAGCATTTTGTTTTAAATTTTTAGCATAATCTTTATCATATTGTTCATATACACGTGAAGCTATTGCTAAACTTGCACCATACATAGCTGAACTAGAAGTAGCTGTACTAAAAATATATCTATCTTGCTTATCTGTATCTGGAGAAATATCAAATCCTGGCCAAGTCAAACCTGATACTTTATGGAATGTACTGCCATCTTCACGTTGCATTTTTTCCATCCAGTCAAGTTCAAATTTTATCTCTGATAAAACATCTGGCATATTTGTATTATTTTCTATGCCTTTTGGAAATAACAATTGACCTTTAGTGAAATGGTCGGGATTTGCTTCATATGCTAACAATAATTCAGCACTACTTAATGCTCCTGTTGTTATATATTTACCATAATCTCCTGCATCATACCAACCGCCACTAACATCTATTTTATCGCCTTTATTATTTAATTTATCAGAGAAATAGACACGAGCTTCTTTATCTTGCTTATGTCCACCTTCTAATTTTAGTCCAGAAACTTTATCATCATTTATAGCAGTATTACTTCTTGATAAAGTATATGAACGCCAACTTTGTACCATAGGTACATCATAGACATCATCACCAATTACGAAATCATATGATTCACGATTACCTACTTTTAAAATATATGTTCCTGGTACATTCAAAGAAGAAAAATCGGCTTTACGTAAAGTTTCTTCAGAAATTTTATCATATTTAGGTTCAGATAAATTTCCTTTAAATACAACTTTATTATCTTTTGTATCAATTATTTCAAAAGTAGTATCATTAGAGTCAGTTACCATTGCTACTTTTGAATAATTTGGCAGATATCCTACTTGGTCAACATGTAGCCCCATATCAGCTGCTTCTATAGGTAGTGATATCGATGAAAAACTTACCGCCATTAATCCAGATAAAATAATTTGACTGAGTTTTTTCTTATTATACATAATCAGACAACTCCTTATTCAGTAAATGGAGTATATTTTATCCATTGATATTCTGCTTTTACAGGTAAATTTTTATCATCAAATGCATTCAACCATTCATCTACACCTGTTCCACACCAAGCATTCATCATAAGTTTAGATTTTGTTACTGGAATTGTTGTTCCTTCCAAACGATATACTTCTTTACCATCAACAAACCAAATAATTTTATCTTTATGCCATTCAAAGCCATAAGTATGGAAACTTTCAGATGCATCAAAACCTAAATCATATAAATATTCATGTCCACCTTTTCCATCACGATAATAATTAAATTGAACTTTTGTTGTATCTTTTCCTAAAAATTCTATATCAATTTCATCCCATGGATTATTATCAGATGGACCAGTATACGTGAAGAAAGAAGATACTACACCATCATTTTTTATTGGTTTCATTGATACTTCATATTTTCCATAACCGTAGAAATCTTTACTACGAAATTCTCCGCCAGAATATGGTATTTTATCAGCTTTTTTTTCTTTATCAATAATTAATTGAAGGTTTCCACCATCAAATGTAACATTTTCTTTATGCCAATTTACATTGAACATATATCCATTTGTCCATCCATCAGCAGCCTCAAATCCTTTTGGCATTCCATTTTGGAAATTCACTTCAAAAGCTTCACTTGCTTTTACATCGCTAGCTGGTGCTGCCATAACAATAGATGGTGTTACTATACTATTTGGAATTACTGTTGGTGTAATGGATAATGCCATAAGCATTGTACTAACAATAGCTTTTTTCTTTAAACTCATAAACTACACTCCTTCACTTATTCAATAGAATAATCTTCGCCATTCGTTTTAATTACTTTTTGATACCAATAAAAAGATTTTTTCGGTACGCGTTTTAATGTACCTTTTCCTTGATTATTTTTATCTACATAAATAAATCCATATCTTTTTTCCATTTCACCTGTACTTGCTGATACGAGGTCAATAGGTCCCCAAGGACAATATCCCATGAGTGTAACACCATCTTCATCTACAGCTTTTTTCATCTCAGCAATATGTTCAGAGAAATATTTTATACGTGTATCATCTTGCACTACACCTGTTTCATCTGGATATTCATGTAAACCAATTCCGTTTTCAACAATCATCATTGGTAATTCATAACGTTCAGAAATCACGTTTAACATATAACGTAATCCAACTGGGTCAATTTGCCAACCCCAATCAGAAGCTTTTACATATGGATTTTTAACTTCTTTACCCATATGTTCTTTACCTTCAGGATCATATTCACTGACAAAACTCATGTAATATGACAAAGCAAAATAATCTACTTTTCCACGTTCTAAAATATCAAAATCGCCATTTTCAATTTTAATATTATAACCTTTATTTTCCCATTCTTTTAATATATACATTGGATAATGTCCTCTGCATTGTACATCTGAGAAAACAAATGTACGATCCATCTCTTTCAATGCTGCCATTTGGTCCATTGGTTTACAAGTTGCTGGATATACTGGAGACATTGCTAACATACAACCAATTTGAAAATCTGGATTAATTTTATGACCTTCAATAACAGCTAATGCAGATGCCACAAATTCATGATGAGCTACTTGATATAAAACCTCATATCTATTTTCACCATCTTTATAAAGTACACCTGAATTTGTAAATGCTGTAAATTCAGTATTTACATCTCTTTGATTATTAATTTCATTAAATGTCATCCAATATTTAACTTTATCTTTATAACGTTTAAAAACAGTAACTGCAAAACGTACAAAGAAATCTACTAATTTACGATTACGCCATCCGCCATATTTAGTTACTAAATTATATGGCATTTCAAAATGAGATAAAGTAACAATTGGTTCCATTCCATAACGATGAAGTGTATCAAAAAGATCATCATAAAATTTTAAACCAGCTTCGTTTGCTTCAACTTCATCACCATTAGGAAAGATACGTGTCCATGCAATACTTGTACGGAAACATTTAAATCCCATTTTAGCAAGCAATGCGATATCTTCTTCATAACGATGATAAAAATCTATAGCTTCATGATTTGGATAAATCTTTCCTGGAACAATACCATCTGTAATTTCTCTAGGTTTATTTGGTCCACCCAAAGTCATTACATCAGCTACGCTAATTCCTTTTCCGCCTTCTTGCCAACCGCCTTCAAGTTGGTGGGCAGCTACTGCGCCACCCCATAAAAAACCTTTTGGAAATCCCATTTTTATTCTCCTTATTTTACGTTTATTTTACGATAAACATCTATAAATTCTTGTGCGATAATTTTAAAACCTTCTGCACTCATCAATTGGTCTTCTGCATGTAAAATCAATAAATTGACTACATTATCACCAGATGCTTCTTTTTGCAATAATTCATTGTGTTTATCATGACCTTCAATAAATACTTTTTCACCTTCGGCAATTAATTCTTCTGCTTTTTCATAATTGCCTTTTTTAGCTTCACTAATTGCTTCTATATAACAACTACGTGCTGTTCCCACAGAAGAAATAATCTCGAATGCTATTAATTCTAAACCTTCCATTACTTACTCTCCCTTAGTCTTTCATTAAACTTTTAGCAAATGCTAAAGCACCTTTACCATCCATACGACCATACATACGCATTTCAATAGCATCAACAGGTACACCTGGTAATTCTTTTGCAATTTTGTCTTTAGAAAAACGAATTTGTGGACCAAGTAATACTACATCAGCATCTGAAGCTTTTTCCACTGCTTCTGCTGCTGAATAGGCAGCTATTTCACAATCATAATTTTCAGCTTTTGCTGCTTCCTGCATTTTTTTTACTAACATACTTGTAGACATACCAGATGCACATAATAAAACAATCTTTTTCATAATAAATTACTCCTTTTATCTATAAAATTATATTTAAAATATTATTTATCAAAAATGGAAATCTACTTGTGTACGAATGAAATCACGTTTATATTGCTGATCTTTTTCTCCATCAAAAACACCATACATATCAGCAATTTCATACATTGTTTCCCATTCTATATTTTTGGCTGGTACATATTTAAAACCAAATACCCATCCTTTAGAGCCTGGTTTCAATAAGCCCCATTCTTCATCACCCATAATATTTCCATGACGACCATAGTCAAACCAGCGCGTATAAAGTTGGAAAGAGCCTGGATCATTTAAGTTAGTCCAACGATAATTCAAACGAATAGATTTACTTGTATTTTCATCAATATCAAAAATATGTTTCGTTCCATCTGAAGCCTTTTCAACTACACGTTCTTTTTCAGCATTTGTAAGCACATAATCACCAATAAGTGTGATATTTTTCATCGGATTCCACATTGCACTCAATACCAATCCATGTGAACCGAATGTATTTGCAAGCGCCTGATATTTACCAGTAGTCGGGTCTACGGGGGCATATACGTTATCTCCTGGAGATTCATTTTTATCAATATCTAGTTGGGCATATGCTAAATTAATTTGTAAATTATCAGAAACAGGACCTTGTACGCCTAATCCGTACATAGCAAAATCATAACCTGCATCAGTTGGTTTTTGATAAAATGCTAATGCTTTTAAACCGTTATTATCTAAAGGATAATCAAGCACGATACCGTCTGTTTCATTACCCAATAATACATTTTGAAAACCTAAACCGCGCCATCTGCGCCCTACATCAACATGCAATTTATCAATATTACCTTCTGCCCAAATACGCTGGATTACACCATCAGAATCATCATGACCTTCATGATATTTTACATCACCAGCGGATGTTACATATCGAGCATAACGTTGATTTGTTTCGCTTTCAAAATTAAAATTCCAATCATCATTAACTTTAAATTTACCTTTTAAATCAAGATAAAAACGATTATTATCATTTTGGTCATTATAACCTTTGATATTGTCATTATCCCAAGATACTCTACCAAAACCACTAATTTTAAAACGTTCTGCGTCTTCTTTTAATTTGGAAATATCGGATGTATTTTTATCAATTTGTGATTGCATTTGCTTCAAATCTTCGCTAAATTCTTCTTTTAATTGATTTAATACAGCTTTATCTCCTATATCTCCTTTATCTGATTTCATAGCATTAGCCACTATACTTGCCATTTCATAACGTGTCATTGTTCGATTTCCCTGAAATGTTCCATCTTTATAACCTTCAATGACACCATGTTGAGCTAAATAATCAAGTGCTTCATAAGCCCAATGACCTTGAGGAACATCACTAAAACTATTTACATTTGCATTTATATTTTCATTATCAGTAACACTAACTTTATTTTCTGAAGAAACTTTATCTGTATCAGATGTTGATTGCGCAAAAGATGTACCTGTTAATCCTAAAAATATTCCCATAGAAATAGCTAACGCTTTATTTTTCTTTAATAGCATCAATACATTCGCCCCCAAAATTAATTCTCTCTAATATACAATCTCTCAAAAAATAATTTAATAATTATTCTTCTTTTTCACCTTGTTCTTCTTTTAACATTGCTTTATCTTGTGCTCGTACAAATGGAAAATATATTGCTGTAGATATAGCCAAGTTTATTATCTGTACAACAGCACCTTGCCAACCATTAAGTAAAAATCCTGCAATTATTGGAGGTGTTGTCCATGGTACTTGAACGGCACTAAAAGGAGACATGAAGCCCATACTGATTGAAAAATATGTTACAAATAATGCTATTAAAGGTACTAACACAAATGGAACGAGTAAATATGGATTAAATACAATTGGCAAACCAAAAATAAGAGGTTCATTTATATTAAATAAACCTGGCACAAATGCCATTTTCAACAAAGATTTCATTTGTTGAGATTTAACAGTAAATATACCTGATAATAAAAGTCCTAATGTCAAACCACAACCGCCACTTTTTACAAATACATCATTGACTTGAGCAGTTATAATTTTAGCTTCTGGATTATTTATAAGAGACATACCTATATCTATAAGATGCTGATTATCTAAAGAATTTGCTATCAATAATGGACTTACTACACCACCGACAACATTTGGACCATGAACACCAGCCCAAAACAAAATGCCCTGTAAAGCAACAATTATAGAACCACCAGCTAATGTATCAGAAAGACCTTGCAATGGTGTCTGAATAATTTTAAAAATTAATTCTGGTAATGTAATAGCTCCAAGATAATGACAAAGTCCGTATAAAACAGAAGCTACTGTAAAAAATATCATACCAGGTACTAACGCAGTAAAAGCTCTTGCTACACCTTGTGGTACAGAATCTGGCATTTTTATACCAACATTATTTTTTTCACAATAACAGAAAACATATGATACAAAAAAAGCTATAATAATTGCTGTTATAACACCATTACTACCAACCCAAGCTTTTGGTATAATATCTCCTACTAATTGACCATTTTCAGTTACTAATGATGGTGGCATTAATATTAACAATGTTGATAAAGCTAATATAGATGCCATACTAGCATCGCAACCTTCATTGCCTACAAATTTGTATGTAATTGCGACTACAACAATTAAAGCTAATACATTAAATGTACCACCCGCTACAGCATTAAATGGTGCTGTCCAATCATTACCAAATATGGATGCCATAAATTCTCCATATCCAGGAATTGGTAAGTTTGCAATCAACAAAAATACTGAACCACAAATAGTAAATGGTGTAGTCATAATAAAACCATCACGTAATGCTACTACAGCACGTATTTGTGCAAACTTGCTCATAACTTCGATAAAGCTATCAAAAAGTTTTTGTTTATCCATTTAGAATTCTCTCCTTTTCTTATACATAATTTTTTGAATTTTTCTTAAGGCGATTTTAATATATCATTAACAAAATACTGTTTCAATAGATATTGGCTAATACGAAACAATGATACAATATCATATAAAAAAACCTTTTTTCACTTGTAGCAATGATACGAATTGTTTGAAAATAATCAAAATAACAACAAAAAACTGCTTATTTTAAATGTTATCTACATCAAAATAAGCAGTTTTTATTTTCATCTTAATAACGAAAATGTTTATTTAACCATTGTTCTTTTTGTTGCGAATCATGATAATCTAAACGCGTCATAAGCATGGTAAACATTATGTCTGTAACATATTTTGCACCTAAAAGAAAAACTCTAGGTCCTAATTCTTCCATTTGCTTCACACTTGCTACAGAAAAAACTACATCTGCTAAACTAGCTATTTCTGAATTAGGTGATGCTGTAATCAAAATAAAGGAAATTCCTCGTAGTTTTAATAAACGAGCAATATCTAATAACATACGATTATTCCCTGTACGACTTATGATAAATCCCAAATGATCTTTTGAAGCACTAGTTGCCTGTAAATATTGCATAGTCATTGGAGAATGTACACTTGAGCATTTATTAGCCATGATAAAACCAGCTGAAGCAATTCTTGCTATATCTAAATTATTATCCATAGCATAAAAATCAATATGTTTAGATTTTATAAAAAGATTTAGAGCTTTTAAAAAATCTTCTGGATTAAGCATATTCCTTGTTTCTTTTAATGTATCAATTTCAATAGCTGTTACTTTATCAATTAATGAATGTATACTATCTTTAGTTGATACAACAAGTTCTTCACCTTTTGGATGATTGATATATTGCATCATTTCAGCTAAAAATTGAACTCTAAATTCTGTATATCCACTAAAACCTAATTTTTGACTAAAACGCACAATAGCAGCTGAATTTGTATACGTATTTTTACCCAATTGTCTAGTTGACATTCCAGCTAATTTCCTAAAATTTGCTAATAAATATGTTGCAATCATTATTTCTGTTTCAGAAAAATCTTTTTGTTCTTGTAATATTTTTATTAAATTTGTCACATAAAACCCTCCTATCTTTATTTATATTTGTCAAAATATAGCTTATATATTAATATTATTTAAAATTATAGTCAATAAAATTTATAATCAAAAAATCCTAGAGCATAAACTCTAGGATTTTTTATTTCATTAATTAATTTATCAATATAAAAGATGTGTTATTACATAACCTACACAGCAACCAACTGTGATACCAATAAAACCTGGAATGATAAAGCTATGATTGATTACAAATCTACCAATTCTTGTTGTTCCAGAACGGTCAAAACCAATGCAAGCCAAATCTGATGGATAAGTTGGTAAGAAGAAATAACCATAGCAAGCAGAAATAAATGAAATGATAATAAGTGGGTCAACACCTACACTTAATGCCATAGGCACTACAATAGCTAATGCTGCTGCCTGAGAATTTACCAATTTAGATATTAAGAATAAAACAATTGCATAAGTCCAAGGATAATCTAAAACAATCTGTCCCAAAGTTTCTTTGAATTCTGGTAAATATGCACCAAAATAAGTTTCTGCCATCCATGCTACACCATACACAGAAACAATAGCTACCATACCAGATTTAAAAACAGAACCATTTGTTACATCACTAACTTTAACTTTGCAAATAAGTAAAATAAGCGCTGCAATAACCAACATACAAAGCTGAATTGTTGGTGTCATAGAAAGTGGTACCCATGCACCTTTAGCATTTGGTACAAGTGGTAACAATTCTTTTGGGAAACTACCAAATAAAGCGATTACAACAATACCTAATAAAAAGATAAATGTAGCTTTATAAGCACTAGCTGGTAATTTTACTTCAGCATTATTTTGAGCTTGTTCTTCATAGATATAAGCTCTTTGTTCTGGATCTCTTAATTTAGCTTGGAAAATTTCATCTTTTGCTAAATCTTTACCTCTTTTTAAGCTCCATAAGCCTGTTACTAAAACACCGCAGAACGTAGCTGGAATAGAAACCATTAAAATTTGTACTACACCTAATGGATGAGTTGTTCCTGCAAGCATTGCCACCATGGATACTACAGCTACTGAAGCAGGAGAAGCACAAATCCCCATCTGAGAAGCAACAGATGCTGCTGCCATTGGTCTTTCTGGTCTGATATTTTGTTTGATAGCAATATCATAAATAATTGGGAACATAGTATATACTACATGACCAGTACCGCAAAGAACAGTTAAAAACCATGTAGTAATTGGAGCAAGTACAGTTATTTGTTTTGGGTTTTTACGCAATAATTTTTCAGCGTATTTTAGCATTACATCAAGCCCTTTTGATGCTTGCAAAAATCCCGAGCAAGTAACTACCGCCATAATTGTGAGCATTACATCAATTGGTGGTTTTCCTGGTACTAAACCAACAACAAATACAAAGAAGGTCAAACCAATACCGGATACAGCAGCTAATCCTAAGCCGCCAAAACGAACACCAATAACAAGACAGGCAATAAGAACTATAAATCCTAAAATTTCCATACAAAAACTCCTTTCATTTTGTATACATCATACTAAATACCTGTTCTGAAATAATAGATTATTTATACAATTTAGTCCGGTTAATATTATAACATAAAAAATTTTTATTGTATAATATTTTTTATATATAGGGCAAATTTAATTGCCCTATATATTTTTAAAGTAATTATACTATTTTAAAACCTAATTCTTGTATCATCTTCATATCTGTATCAATAGAAATGCCACTTGTTGTGAGCATATCACCAGAAATAACAGCATTAGCTCCTGACTGCAAACAAGCTTTACCTTTATCTGTAAATAATCCTCTACCACCAGCTAGACGAATAAATAAATCTGGTAAAATAAAACGATAAATAGCCACTATTCTTTGCATATCTTCATCAGTAAGTGGCTTATTATGTTCGTATGGTGTTCCTGGTATAGGATTTAGACGATTTATAGGCACAGAATTTACATTTAAATTTCGTATTTCTAAAGCCATATCTATTCTATCTTCCATGGTTTCACCTATTCCCATGATACCACCACTACAAACACTCATACCTGCTCTTTGCGCTGCTTTTATTGCTTCTACTTTATCTTCAAAAGTATGCGTAGTACAAACTTTATCAAAATGATTTCTTGAGGTTTCTAAATTATTATGAATTCTTTCTACGCCCACATCATTCAATTTTTTAAATTGAGCTTCATTCAATAAACCACCAGAAACACATAATTTTATTTTACATTTTTTATGTACTTCATCTAAAGAATTTGCCAATTTATCTATTTCTTCATCACTTAATCTCTTGCCTGAAGTTACTACTGCATAACGTGCTACGCCTTTGCTATAATTATACTGTGCTTCTTCTAAAATAGGCTTCGTATTTAATAATGGATAAGTTTCTATTTTTGTAGTATAATGAGCTGACTGTGCACAATATTTACAGTCCTCGGAACATCTACCAGATTTTCCATTAATAATAGTGCAAATATCAAAATCATCACCGCAAAAATGTTTTCTTATCTCATTAGCGGCTGTAGATAATTCATCTAATGGAGCTTTCACTAAATCTAAAGCTTCCTGTTTATTAATTCTATAACCATTTAGTATTTTTTCTTTTAAATCATTTACGCAATTCATTTGTTATCACCTTAAATCTTTTATATAAATATAATTAAACCATTATATTTATATAATGTCAACTTTTAAAAATATTAGGTTAACGAATTATATAATCATTTAAGAAAGGAATTTTATGAACTCAACAGATATTTTACAAACACATGGTGCAAATCTCTATGAAATCACTTTTAATTTATTATCTAATTCTAAATTAGCAGAATTTATCCCTAATAAAAACAGTACAATTATTATTAAACCTGATATAAAATATATCAATAATACACTATACTCTACTTCTCCAGTAATCTTAACTACAATAATTAAATACCTACAAGACAATAATTTTACTAATATTAATCTTGTATTAGGTTCTTTAATCGATGATGATTTAGAGCAATTATTAATAACTTGTAAATACGATAAAATTGTAGATAAATTAAACATTCCTGTATATGGTCTTAAGGATAAAGATTACACTACAAAAACTATTGGTGGTATCGAATATAAATTAATAGATAAAGTCATCAATGCCGACTTTTTTATTAATTTAGTTACTTCTTCACCAAATGAAACAACTATACTGCACAATGCATTACAGGCTATGCAAAATATCTTGCATGCCCAAAATCGCTCTTTATTCACTACAGACAATTTTTATAAAGCAATCTGCTTTTTGAATTATTTAATTAAAGCTAACTTCACATTAGTAGAAATAGATAGTTTATCTGATATCCAAGCAGATAAACATATGTATGCTACTATAGATAATTTATTAGCTGATGCTTATTATGCTCAAAATCTAGGCTATAAACCATTTGATATCGAATATATTGAACTAGCTTCTAAATTAAATATCGGTTGTGCTGACATCAATAAAGCTAATATCATTAATTTAATAGATAATACTATTACTTGTGATAATAATTCAAAGTTAGCCTCTCATATCAATGCTTCTAGCCCTTGCGAGCAATGTTATCAAAATTTACTGCAAGCACTCTCCTTATTAGATAAAGATAATTTACTTGATAAACTACCTACAAAATTATTCATCGGTCAAGGTTGGCGAGAATTCAGCGAAAATGGCATTGGCATAGGTCGTTGCACTAGCAAATTTGAAAATTATGTTAGAGGTTGCCCACCAAGCCCTCAAAAAACTTATGAATTTCTAAAAGAGTTCATTTGTAATAATCAAAATGCATAAAGAATAAATAAAAGCTCTATAAGTTAAATACTACAAATAACTTATAGAGCCTCTTTTTTATTATATTAATATATCAATACCATCTTGTTAATGGTAATTCATTATTTACACCTTTAGTAACTAAAATTTGATGTAAATCTATGCCACCTACATGGAAATTTGCTGCACAGGCATTTAAATATAAATCCCACATGCGAATAAATTTTTCATCAAACATTCCACTGATTTTATCTAAATGATTATGAAAATTATCTGCCCAACAAAGTAAAGTTTTTTCATAATGACGACGCAAATTTTCAATATCGAGAATATGGAAATCATCATTTCCCATACTAGAAACGATTTCCCTAAGACTTGGTATCACTCCACCTGGGAAAATGTATTTTTTCATCCAACTATCAGTTTCCATTTCTTTTAATTGACTGATGAAATGCAATAAATACAAACCCTTATCTTTTAATACTGCATTTACACAATCATTGAATAGCTGATAATTTTCCCTGCCAACATGTTCTAGCATACCTACACTAACAACTCTATCAAAACTTTTTCCCCATTTTGGTAAATCTCGATAATCCATCAATTCAACTGTTAAATAATCTTCTAAATGTTCTTTTTGTATACGCGATTTAAATTCTTTATATTGTTCACGACTTAAAGTAATACCCGTACCTTTTACCTTATATTTTTTAGCAGCTTCGATGAGTAAAAAGCCCCAACCACAGCCAATATCTAATAGGCTCATACCTTCTTTTAAATATAATTTCGATAAAATATAATCCACTTTATTTACTTGTGCTTGATATAAAGTATCATCTTCATTTTTAAAATAAGCACAAGAATAACTCATTGTTTCGTCTAACCATAATTTATAAAAATCATTACCTATATCATAATGAGATTGAACTTGTTTTTCTTGACTTTCTTTAGAATTAGATGGATGAATTATTTTATCTAGCAAAGTTTCATTCAAAGAAAATTTATCCATTTGACCTAAAAAATGAATTAAAGCATCATATAAATCTCCTTCAATGGTTAAATCTCCATTCATATAAGCTTCACCTAAAGCGATAGACGTACTATTAAGTAAATCCATTATAGGTATTGTCTTTTTAAAGTCCACTACAAAAGTTGGTTCACCTTTACCTACTAAATATTGATTATCTTTAAATTTTAAAAGAAATGGATTTTTATCAAATTTATTAAAAAAATGAACCATAGCCTTTTCTTCTAATTTATCAAACATAATAGCACCTCTCAATATCCTTCATAAAAAACTATAAACTACTAATATAAATTAGTAGTTTAAAATTTCACAAATAATATTATTTTTAAGTTACTAATATATAAATATTTGATTAGTTAACTTTATACTTATACTATACCCATCTATAACTATTGTCAATTAGATAAAATCTAATAAGTTTGATAAAAAATTTTTAAGTTTATTTTAGAAAATAAAAAAATGCTTTTTAAAATCTAGATTTTTAATCTGGACTTTAAAAAGCATTCTTAAATCTATATAAAAACTCTTTATTAAGAGTTGAATAACCATGGTGACGCGTATGGGATTCGAACCCATGAAGCCGCCGTGAAAGGGCGGTGTCTTAACCACTTGACCAACGCGCCATATTTAAATTTCCTACAGACATAAAAAAAGCTGATATCATATTGGTATCAGTTCATTCTTTAAATTAATGGTGCGGTTGATGGGACTTGAACCCATACGACCATTGATCACTACCCCCTCAAAGTAGCGCGTCTGCCAATTCCGCCACAACCGCATATACTCTTTAATGGTGCGGCCGAGTGGATTTGAACCACCATGAGGTATCCCCCACTAGCGCCTGAAGCTAGCGCGTCTGCCATTTCGCCACGACCGCAAAGGGCAAAAATAACAAATGATGGTGATTGGTGCCGAGGACCGGAATCGAACCGGTACGGTTATTACTAACCGCGGGATTTTAAGTCCCGTGCGTCTGCCAGTTCCGCCACCCCGGCATTATTCACTTCTTTGTTCTCGTCGAGAACATTTAATATGTTACCATATTGTTTTATTCTTGTCAAGAACTTTTTTAAAGTTTTTTCAAACTTTTTTTGATGGAGCGGGTGATGGGAATCGAACCCACGTAACTAGCTTGGAAGGCTAGGGCTCTACCATTGAGCTACACCCGCATTTCATGGAGCTGGCGAGAGGAATCGAACCCCCAACCTGCTGATTACAAGTCAGCTGCTCTGCCAATTGAGCTACACCAGCATGTTATAAAATGGTGCCTCAGAGCGGAATCGAACCACTGACACGGGGATTTTCAGTCCCCTGCTCTACCGACTGAGCTACCGAGGCAAATGGCGACCCGAAGGGGACTTGAACCCCTGACCTCCGCCGTGACAGGGCGGCATTCTAACCAACTAAACTACCGGGCCATCTTAACCTTTATTGCTGTTTTTTCTCTGTGAGTTGTTGTCTCACGAGCCAGCTTCTATAGTATATTATTTTAAAACCATTTTGTCAACACTTTTTTTGAAAAAATTTAAAAAAAGTTATCGTTTTTATTTTTTCAGATTAAACGCCATTATTTTTCAACAAAAAACTTCCTTATTATAAATATAGTAAAATTTATATTATCATCTCTTTTTGAAAATAAAATCTTCATTTTCATCACTTATTTCTATTTAATTTTACTTTTTTATTCAATTTCAGCTAAAAAATTCATTCTTTTTTTCTAAAATCAATAAAAAAATCCTCAAAAGTGAATACTATTCATTTTGGTAAATTTTTTATTCTATGATATAATACATATGCACAATAATAACTATTTAAAGCTTATATTTCTAATTTCTAAAGTATTAATAAATATATATTTTATAGGTGGTGTTATCTTGAATTTTTCGTATAAACTTGGTATTGATATCGGTTCTACTACTATAAAATTAGTTGTCTTAGACAACGATAATCAAGTAGTTTATAAGAAATACATGCGTCATTTATCAGAAATCTATAAATCCATGCACGATAATATGATTTTATTATCAGATACATTAAAAAATCATAAATTTACCTGTGCAATAACTGGCTCTGCCGGTATGGGTATGGCTAACAATTTAAACATGCCTTTTGTTCAAGAAGTAATCGCTTGTTCTAAAGCTGTTAAAAATTGGATACCTCAAACTGATGTAGCTGTAGAGTTAGGCGGTGAAGATGCTAAAATCACTTATTTTGGCTCTGCACCAGAACAACGTATGAATGGTGTTTGTGCAGGTGGCACAGGTTCATTTATTGACCATATGGCTTCACTTTTAAATACTGATGCTATGGGTTTAAATGAATTAGCTCAAAAAGGCACTCAAATTTATACTATTGCTTCTCGTTGTGGTGTTTTTGCTAAAACAGATGTTCAAGCATTATTAAATGATGGTGTTTCTAAAGCCGATATTGCTCTTTCTATCTTACAAGCTGTAGTTAATCAAACTATCGGTAACTTAGCACAAGGACGTCCACTTGAAGGTAATATAGCCTTTTTAGGTGGCCCTTTATATTTCTTAACTCAATTAAAAGAACGCTTTATTAAAACTTTAAAATTAACTGATGAACATATTGTCAATGTTGATGATGGTTGTTATTTTGTTGCTATGGGTTGCGCTCTAAGTGATAATGCGATTGAAATGACATATGATGAATTAATGCAACGTTTAAATAATTGCAGTAAATCATCTACAGAAACTGAATCTGTAGCCTTTACATTATTTAAAAATGAACAAGAATATAATGAGTTTAAGCAACGTCATAATAAAGATGTTGTAAAAAAAGCTTCATTATCAGATTATCAAGGACCTCTATACATAGGTATTGATGCTGGTTCTACTACTACAAAATTAGTCGCAATTAGTAAAGATCGTGAAATATTATATTCTTCCTATGGCAGTAATAATGGCTCACCATTAAAAACTGTATTAGATGAAATAAAAGCTCTATATGAAATTATTCCTCCTAATGCTTATATTGCTACTGTTGGTACGACTGGCTATGGAGAACATATCGTCAAAGCTGCTCTTCATGCAGATTTTGGTGAAGTAGAAACTTTTGCTCATTTACGTGCAGCTCGTGAATTTTGTCCTGATGTATCTTGCGTTCTAGATATCGGTGGACAAGATATGAAATGCTTCTATGTAAATAAAGGCAATATCGGACAAATCATTTTAAATGAAGCTTGCTCTGCTGGCTGTGGTTCTTTCATTCAAAACTTCGCTCAAGGCTTAAATATGGAAGTCAGTGATTTTGCCAATAAAGGCTTAACTGCTAAAAATCCAGTAGATTTAGGTACTCGTTGTACTGTTTTCATGAATTCTCGTGTAAAACAAGCACAAAAAGAAGGAGCTTCTGTAAATGATATTTCTGCTGGTATAGCTCTTTCCGTTATCAAAAATGCTTTATTTAAAGTAATCCAAGTCAAAGATGTATCTGAACTTGGCGATAATATCGTAGTTCAAGGTGGTACATTCTATAATGATGCTGTACTTCGTTCTATGGAATTATTGTTAAATAAAAATGTAATCCGTCCAGATATCTCTGGCTTAATGGGTGCTTATGGTATTGCACTTTTAGCTATAGAACGTCAACAAGAAAAATCTTCTATTTTAACCAAAGAAGAATTAAAAGATTTCCATATGGAAACAAAAACTTACCGCTGTCATGGCTGTGGTAATAACTGTCTAATCACAACACAAATTTTTCCTGATGGCAATCGCTATTCTACAGGAAATCGCTGTGAAAAAGGCATTGGTAAACAAATAGCTAAAGAAGATAAAGCACCTAATATTTATAAATATAAATATCATCGCTTATTTGAATACTATAAACCACTTCTCAATGCACCAAAAGGACGTATAGGTATTCCACGTGTACTCAATATGTATGAAGATTTTCCATTCTGGTTTACTTTCTTCACTTTATTAGGTTATGAAGTAGTATTATCTGGCAAATCTTCAGCTCAGTTATATTGTAAAGGCATGTCTACTATTCCTTCTGACTCTTTATGTTATCCAGGAAAATTAGTACACGGTCATATCATGGATTTAATTGAAAAAGGTATCACTACTATCTTTTATCCATGTATCCCTTATAATATGAAAGACCCTCTTCATGCCTCCGATAACAATTATAACTGTCCTATTGTCGCTTCTTATGCTGAAAATATCCGCGCTAATATGGATATTCTCCGCCAGAAAAATATAAACTTCCTTCAACCATTCTTACCAATAAATAATAAAAAAGCTTTGATTAAACGTTTACAAGAAGAATTATCTTCTTTAAATATTCCTAAAAAAGACTTAATCGAAGCTGTAGAAAAAAGTTATCAAGAATTAGATAAATATAAAGAAGACATTCGCAACTATGGTGAAAATATCATCAAAGAAGCAACTGATAAAAAAATGCCAATTGTCGTTTTAGCTGGTAGACCATACCATGTTGATCCTGAAATCAATCATGGTATTCCTGAAATGATTCAATCTTACGGTATTGCAATTTTATCTGAAGATGCTCTTTATCATTTAGATTGCCCAGAAGATAGCTTAGATATCGTAAACCAATGGAGCTATCATGCTAGATTGTATCATGCTGCTAGTTACGTAGCTCGCCACAAAGAAATGACTTTAATTCAATTCAGTTCCTTTGGTTGTGGTCTTGATGCTATCACTACTGGTCAAGTACGTGAAATCTTAGAACAACATGGCGATATCTACACTATGATAAAATTAGATGAAGTAAGTAACCTTGGTGCAGCTCGTATACGTATTCGTTCTCTCATGGCTGCATGGAAATATGGCTTTGCCCAAATTGACGAAATTGAACCGCCAAAACAACGTGCTTATTTCAGCAAAGAATGTCAAGAAGAACATACTATCTTGGCACCGCAAATGTCTCCTAAACATTTTGATTTCATTCAACATGCTTGTAAAAAATCTGGTATGAAAATCGTCATTCCGCCAATGCCTACACAAGAAGATATTGACTTAGGTCTACGCTATGTCAATAATGATATGTGCTATCCTGCAATCGTAGTCATTGGTCAATTATTAAAAGCATTAAAATCAGGCGAATATGATGTAAATAATACTTCAATCATGCTTTTCCAAACATGTGGTGCTTGCCGTGCTACAAACTATTTAAATTTAATGCGTAAAGCTTTAGAAAATGCCGGCTTAAGCCAAGTTCCTGTATTTGCTTGTGTTGGTCGTGAAACAGATGATTTCAAATTAAAAACAGAAATCTGGCTTGATGTTGTCAAAGCTACTATTTACTCTGACTTATTAATTCGTCTATCCAATAGAACAAGACCTTATGAAAAAGTAGCTGGCTCTGTTGATGTCTTATATAATAAATGGCGTAAAATCTTCATGGACGAAATCACTAATGGCAATTATATTAAATTCAGCAATAATATCAAAAAAGCTGTAAAAGAATTTGATGAAATTGCTCTCAATGAAGATGTAATAAAACCAAAAGTAGGTATCGTTGGCGAAATTCTTGTTAAATATCACCCAACAGCTAATAATCATGTAGAAAAAATTCTCTTTGATGAAGGTGCTGAAGTTGTAACACCTGATTTAATGGATTTCTTCATGTACATGGCATATGATGATATCGTAAAATATAAAATGCTTGATGGTAAATGGATAGATAAAGCTAAATCAGAAATTTTCATCAAAGTTCTTGAATTTTTCCGCAAACCTATGCGCAAAGCACTTCGTGCTAGCAAACGCTTCACTGCTCCATATACTATTAAAGAAATAGCTAAATTAACTACTCCTCATGTTTCTTTAGGTAATATGGCTGGTGAAGGTTGGTTCTTAACTGGTGAAATGGCAAAATTGATCCAAGAAGGTGTAGATAATATCATTTGTTTACAACCATTTGGTTGCTTGCCAAATCACATCACAGGAAAAGGTATGATACGTGAACTCATGCGTACACATGATGGTGTAAATATCGTAGCTATTGACTGTGATGCTGGTATCAGTGAAGTAAACCAGTTAAATCGTATAAAATTAATGCTTTCTGTAGCTAAAGAAAAAATCGCTGAGCAAGACCATAAAGCTCTATAAAAAAAATGATAAAGTAATAAAAAATAAGAACTGTATTTTCAAAGATACGGTTCTTATTTTTTTGCATTGACTTGAATTGACATACTCCCCATGCCTAAATGCAGGGGATTCTTGGATACAAACGATACTTGCCTACTAAAATAGCAGGTCTTACTATATCTCTCCAAAGAAGGTTGATGCCCCAACCTTCCATATATTTATAGCAGCATTTCTATCTCTATCGTGGCTGGTTTTGCACTTTGCGCAAATCCACTCACGAACTGCCAAATTTTTAGTTTCAGGATTTTTTGTACCACAAACATGGCAAATTTGCGAACTTGGATAGTATCTATCTATCTTTTGCACTATTGA
>NZ_KB899600.1:0-20144 GCF_000378365.1 Megamonas rupellensis DSM 19944
GTTGAAGATTTTATAAAAGAGTTAAAATCTTATATAAAATATTATAATACAAAACGGATAAAGATAAAACTAAAAGGACTTAGTCCTGTAGAATACAGAACTAAGTCTCAATTAGTAGCTTAATTAATATGTCCAATATTTTGGGTGCATATCAAACTTTAATGCTTTTATTTTTAGCCTAAATTATTATTTAGATAATACACGTGCTAAGCGTACTAGTTCTGGGTCTAATGTTTTGTTGTTATTTACAGAATCATGAAGGTCAATAGCTACAACTTTACCTTCGTTGATACCAAATACGATATTAGACTGACCATTGAGAAGTGCTAAAGCAGCTTTTTCACCTAACATACTAGCTTTTACACGGTCTTCAGCTGTTGGAGAACCACCACGTTGAACGTGACCTAATACAGTTACACGAGTATCGATACCAGTTTTTTCACCGATTTCTTTACCGATATCTACAGCACTGCCTACACCTTCAGCAACAACAACGATGCTATAACGGCGACCATTGTCATAAGATGTTTTGAGTTCATCACAAATTTTGTTAAGGTCATATTTAACTTCTGGAACAAGAACATATTCTGCACCACCAGCGATACCTGCCATCATAGCAAGCCAGCCACATTTACGACCCATAACTTCAAGAACGATGATACGACGATGAGCAGATGCTGTATCACGAAGTTTATTGATTGCATCTAAGATAGTGTTTAATGCAGTATCAGCACCGATAGTATAATCAGAGCCCCAAACATCATTATCGATAGTACCAGGAAGACCAACGATTGGCATACCTAAATCGCTTAATAAAGAACCACCAGTTAAGCTACCATCACCACCGATAATAACTAAACCTTCAATGCCATGACTTTGAAGAATTTTAAGAGCTTCTTTACGAGTTTCTTCTTGTTTGAATTCTGGGCAACGAGCTGTACCTAAGAAAGTACCGCCACGTTGGATAATATCACTAACGCTTTGAGAATTTAATTCTACGATACGATCTTCAAGCATACCTTTGTATCCATCATAGATACCAAATACTTTTACTCCTTCATAAAGAGCTGTACGAACTACCGCACGAGCTGCAGCATTCATTCCTGGGCTATCTCCACCACTAGTCATGATTGCAATAGATTTTAACATATCAAATTACCCCTTTTCTTCTTTGATATACAATATAATGCATATTATTAACTATATAGAAATGCTTATACTAAAATATAAACATATTCGCAACCTTTTAAATATCTGTATTTCCATCTACAGTATGATTTAATTTTACTAATACGCGCGTAATACGAACTCTATCTACTTCTTCGACAAAGAATTCATCATCGCCAAAGTTAGCTTTTTGACCTACACGTGGAGGAGTATCCACCTGTGTAGAAAGCCAACCACCGATAGTATCTATATTTTCTTCTTCAATATTAGTGCCAAACATTTCATTTACATCATCAAGTAACATTTTCGCATCAAGGGAATATAATTTCTCTGTACGTTTTTCTACTGTTGGTCTTTCTTCATCAAATTCATCTTGAATTTCACCAACAATTTCCTCAACAATGTCTTCTAAAGTAACCATACCAGCTGTACCGCCATATTCATCTACAACAATAGCTAATTGTAAACGTTTTCCTTGCATAAGTTTTAACAAATTACGCACTGGCATAGATTCTGGTACGACAGTAACTTCTCTTAATAATGACCTAATATCAATATTTTTGCGCGCATATAATGGATTTAATAAATCTTTTATATGCAAAAATCCTACTATATTATCTTTATCTTCAATACAAACAGGATATCTTGTCATCTGTTCAGTCAACGCTTTTTTTACATTTTCATCAAAAGAGTCTTCTAAATACAAACAAATCATATCTGTTCGAGGGATCATAATCTCTCTAACTGTAAGATTAGATAAATCAAATACATTATCTACAAAAGTCAATTCTGTTTTATCAATATATCCATGTTTATGACTTTCTTCCATCAACAAGCGAATTTCTTCTTCACTATGAGCTTCTTCACCTTCACTTGCCACTTCAAAACCAAGGCGAATTATTACCCAGTTAGCTACATGGTTTAAAATCCATACAGCCGGCCACATAATTTTGTGGAAAATAAGCATTGGTATAGAAATATTAAGCGTTACAGTTTCTGCTTTTTGAATAGCCATAGATTTTGGTGCTAATTCACCTAAAATGATATGCATTGCTGTAATAAGAGAGAAACCTACCACAAGTGCTATAGAATGAGCAAAATCTTCACCAAAGCCAAAGAACTGCACAACCGGTACTAATAAAGCTGCAACAGCTGGCTCACCAACCCAACCTAAACCAAGGGATGCAAGTGTTATCCCTAACTGTGTTACTGATAAAGATGCATCTAAATGGTCTGTGAGCTTTTTGGCATATTTAGCTCGTGTATTACCTTCTTGTAAAAGCGTTTCCAAACGAGAGGAACGAATTTTTACAAGGGCAAATTCCGCCGCTACGAAAAAACCATTCATAAACACTAAAAATACTACTAAAATTAATTTCAACAGAACTTCAATTAGCTCCAATAATTAATTACCTGTATCAACTATTTATACTAACATTGAAACAGGTAATTCACCTCCTATATTGTATAAATTTAAATCTAGTATAATTATATAAAATCATAAGTTATTTTTCAACTTTTTCTTTATCTGAATATTTTTACGTTGTACTTACTTTTAATTTACATTTTAGTATAGTTAATAAAAATTCTTTAAATAGATTTAAAAATTCATATACTAGTTCAACGTATTTTGAGCTTTCTATATCACAGGAATTCCATTATTATCATCATAAGTAGCTGTACAATGAGGATAATTTGAGCATGCCCAAAACCAACCATTTTTACCGCGAATTCTACGTAAATTGCCTTCTTTACAACGTGTACATAAATATTTTGATGTAGCTTTAGTATTTTTATTTTTCTCTATAGGCATTGCTGAAAATTTTTCTTTAGGAGCAAAATTCATCTTTTTCGTATTTTCTCTAGCGATTAAATCCCAAGCTGAAATCAATTGATTATCTTGCTGAAATATCTCATTTTGCCCAGATTTTATATAATTTTTATCACTATTATTATAACTCATTTGTCGATAATTATTGAAATTAAATTTTGTTTTTTCTATATCTGGCTTGCCATCTACATCATTACAAGTCATACGACAATTAGGAAAGTTAGAACAGCCCCAAAACTCACCATTTTTACCTTTGCGTTTTACTAAAATACCTTGATTACATCTAGGACATTTATATTCATGCTCTTGTACCAAAACTGTCTTTGTTGCTTTAATACATAAATTCTGCGTAAATTCTGCCTGTTTAGCTAAAAATTCTTCAATTGTTCCCTGACCTTCAGATAAAGAATGAAGATAATCTTCCCAAACAGCTGTAGAGTCTGGATATGTCATTTCATCTGGCAGTGCATCAATTAAAATATATGCCGACTGTGTTGGCACTAAATATTTCTTTTTACCTTCAAGTTGTAAAAAATTTCTCTTTACTAAATCTTCGATAATAGTTGCTCTTGTCGCTTCTGTGCCAATACCATAAATATCTTTTAATTTTTTCTTAACTTCTACATCTTTTACATATTTATGAATATCTTTCATACCTGCAAGCAGTGTCGAACTTGTAAAGCGAGTTGGTGGTTTTGTAGATTTTTTATCATATTCGCCTTTTACATATTCTACTTCATCACCTTTTTTCATAAGTGGCAATGAATTTTGTTCTTCTTTTTCTTCATTATCTTCTTTTTTATCGTCTTCATTTAAAGATTTTTCTTTATTATTTTGCACATATAATTCTTTCCAGCCCATCTGTTTTACGACTCTACCACTTGTTACAAACAATTCTTGCATATATTCTATGCTGATTTTAGTCTGGTCATAAATATGAACTGGATAAAATTGTGCTATATATGCTTGAGCTATTAAAAAGTAAATATTTCTTTCTTCTGTAGTCAAACTCATTAAATTAACTTTTACTTTTGTTGGAATAATCGCATGATGAGCTGTAATTTTTTTATCATTCCATGCTCTACTTTTCGTTTTTAAATCACATTTTTTTGCCCAATTAGCCAATTGCTTTTCATTGATATTATATAAATTCTGCAAAATAATTTTAGCATCACTAAACTGGCTTTGTGGTAAATATTCACAATCGGAACGTGGATATGTCGTCAATTTTTTCTCATATAATTTTTGTGCAGTATCTAATACTAATTGCGGGTCATATCCATATTTTTTACCTGCCAAAACTTGCAAACTAGATAAAGAAAATGGCAATCTTTGTGCTTCTTTTTTCTGTGCTTTTTGATAAGCTGTTATTTTTCCTGCTTCTGTTTTTTGAGCAAATTTACCGATTAAAGCTTTAGCTATATTTTCATCAATTAAACGATTTTCAAAATCTAGTCCCGCCTGTGTATCTTTAGGCTTCCATGTGGCACTAAATTCACCATTTTCATTAGCAAATATTGCTTTTATCGTGAAGTAATCCACTGGTTTAAAATCTTTTAATTCGCGTTCTCTGCGGACAACTAAAGCAAGTGTCGGTGTTTTTACTCTACCTACAGCAAATACACCTTTTTTCCCTGCTCTTCTTGCTGCCAAAGTATATGCCCTAGACAAATTCATACCGATAAGCCAATCTGCTCTTGCTCTAGCTAAAGCAGATTTTTTTAAATTCAAAAAATCTCGATTATCTCGCAAATCTTTATTAGCTTTTTTTATACTTTCCTCGTCTAAGGCATTTAATAAAATTCGCTTTACAGGTTTTTGACAATTTAAATAATCTAAAACTTCATCAATCAATAATTGCCCTTCTCTATCAGGGTCGCCTGCATGAACTATTTCATCAGCTTTATCAATAAGATTTTTAATAATACCAAATTGCTTTTTGCAAGACTCATCTATAATCATTTTCCACTGTTTGGGTATAATCGGTAAATCTTCAGCTTTCCAATTTTTATATTTAGCATTGTATTCTTCTGGCTCAGCTTGACGCAAAATATGACCAAAAGCCCATGTTACAATTCCATCTTTAGTTATTAAATATCCATCTTTTCTTTGCACAGGGCCTGTCAAACATTTTGCAATCTCTGCTCCCATACTTGGTTTTTCAGCTATATATAAACGCATAATTTCATCTCCTAAATTACTTGAATTAATTAAAAATAAAATTATAAATCGCTACAAAAACAAATATAGTCCATGCTATGAGAAAAATTCCACAAATAGCTAAAAGCCAAGGCATTTTCGGCCCTAAATAATCTGCCTGTGCTTCTGATTTTGCTCTGACAGAAGCAGGTAACATCTGAAGCATTGCATATAAAATTCCCGGCACAACTACTGCATCATCTAATAATCCCAGTCCCGGTATCATATCTGGTAAAAAATCAATAGGACTTATAAGATATAAAAACGCTACAATTGTCATTGTTTTTATCATCTTAGGTGTATTTCTATTAAATAAAGCTGTAAATAAAATTAAAATATCTCTTCTACTTGAACTGATAAACGATATAATTCGTGTAAACATTTAAAATTCTCCTTAATAAACTTATAAATTAAATAAAATAAAAGCTCTATATTAAATATTAATTATTATACTTAATATAGAGCTTTATGTGAACTATAATTTATTTTTCTATTTTTTCTTCAGGAAAAATTATATCTGCCTCAAACATACGTTGCCATGGAAATCTTATTTGTGCATCAGCCACATAAGATTGACCTTCAAATTTTTCTAAACCATAATCAGCTATCATTTTCTGTAAAGCTTCTGTAGCTAATTTTTCTGCTGGTAAAGTTCTAGTTTTTGTATTACCATAATCGCCTTCACCAGGCATAGAGTTTAATCTATTCGCTACAGCTTGTCTGATATTTGCCTGATAGAGCCAATCATCTAAATAGCGGACTTCAAGCATTTTTAAAATGCCCACTCTATCTGTATAATTTGCTCCCATGCCCATAGCCAAAGCATAACCTGTACTATTTGTAGGTGTATTCCAACCTGAATAAGCATTTAATTTATCCAATAAATTTTTACCATATAAACTAAACATTAAAGCATTATCAGAGCCATTGCCAAATGTGATATCGCCAATACCTACTTTTTTATTAGCCTGTACAGCTTCATCGACCATATTGACAAAATCTATGATATTTTCGTTTGGTATATATACATTATTTAAATCATTAGCTGCACCTGTTGTACCGTCAAAATTAGTATTAACCATGAATACTAAATCTGCTCTTTTATCGCTATTGACTTTCATACCGCCAGCCATTTTGATATGAGTCGCTATAGAATTTTTAATTGGCTCATTAGAATATGCAGGTATCGTATTTTCTCCTGTACCTTTAGCATAATGAACACTTACAAATGGAATATCACCTTGTAAATTATTCACTGCTCTAGTTAATAAAACGTAACCAATTTCATCAATTCCAGCTACTGATTGATATTTCAACTTACCTAAATCACTGCCATAATTATCAAGCGCACGGCGTTCTTTATTTGTCTGTGAATATTTCGCATTATCATCACAACCTAATGCTAAATAAGTAATCACATCATTTCTAGCTAAATCAATTAAATTCTTACTTACTAAAAAATTACCTTGTCTACGAGAAAGCCAATCATCTAGAGCTGCTTTTGGTATTTTTTGTTCATATTGTTTTAACTGTTTTCTTTCTTTATGTGTTAGTCCATCTTGTTCTAATTTATCAGTCAATGCAGTATAACGCGCAATATCTGTACCATATTGGGCATAATAATTTGCATCTTCACTACCTGACGCTTCACTTGTTTGAGGTGTTCTCATAATTGAGCCAAATACATATAATTTCATATTTGGATTTGTTTGATGTATTTTCTCAAAATTATGCACTCTAGCTAAAACAACATCTTCACTTAAATTATGCTTTCTTGAAGCAACAAGACTACCATAAACCATAGAGTCTGAAGATATTACTGCTGCATCAGCTTTTTTTGCATTTTCTATCACCCATTTAGATAACTCTTCTGGTTTTGCATAAGGATTTTCTCTATTACCTAAGAGTTCTTCTGGTGGTGTCAATACTTCATATCCTAAATCACGAATATTATCTGCTGTCTGCTTAAAAGAAATCGGTCTATTATCATGGGGTACAAAAATAATAGTTTTATTTAAACTAGCAAAAACAACATTCGGTACATAAACTACTATCATCATCAAAAAAAGACATAATAGTTGTTTTAAATATTTAAACTGCACTTTATCACCTCATTAATTATAAATATCTTAATCATAATAAATTATATCATAATTTCAATCATACTAGAAAAGCCTGCAAAATAATATGCAGGCTTTTTAATTTAATATTTTAAATGCTTTTTCAATACTGTTTCATTTAATTTATTACCAGAAACATCGAAATTAGCTTCAAAAATTCTATTCCATGGCATTGTTATCGAAACATTTACTGCTTCATTAAATAAATTTAAATTATCACTTACAAAAGAACGCATTAATTTTGTACCATATTCTTCAATATATGGTCTTTTTGTATCTCCTATAGTTAAATAATCACCACTACCTGGCAATAAATTTAAATAAGAGTTCACACTTTGACGAACATTTGCTTGATATACCCAATCATCTAAATATCTAGTCAATAATAATTCATTGCGCTTATCTTGGCTTATCTGATTGCCTACAATTCCCATACCTAATGCAAAACCAGTGCTATTAGTTGCTGTATTCCAACCAGCATATCCATATAATTTATCTAATAAATCTCTATCTTGTAATTGTTTCATCAAAGCATTGTCTGCTCCATTAGCAAAAGCAATATCACCTACAGCCACATGATAGCCTGCATTGACAAAGCTTTCTATATCTTCAACAAAATCCATTGTATTATATCTTGGTTGAAGCGTATTTACTGGAGTATTAGCATCATATGTCCAGCCACTGCGATTAGTATTTATAAACATTACTAAATTAGCTTTTTTCAAATCATATGTTCTAATACCACCGATAGCCGTTATTTGACTTGTAAGTGTATTATCTATAGACTCATCTGAATATGTTGGCACAGTTGCTCCGCCATAACCAGAAGCATATTTTATATAAACATATGGCTTATAATTTTCTAATTCATTAACAGCTCTAGTCAAAACTAAAAGCCCAACTTCATCTAAACCAGTCAAAACTTGGAAACGATTATTTTTTAATCCTAAACTATTTGCATATTCTCTCAACTCATTACTTTCTCTATGAGTCTGGGATAATTTAGAATTATCATCTTTTCCTGTTGCCATATACACTACATCATTGTTTTTAACTAAATTTATCAATTGTTTATTGACTTCCACATTTGTTCTGCGACGGGAAAGCCAATCTTTTAAAGCTGCCTCTGGCACACCTTCTCTTAGGGCTACTTGATAACTTTCATTTAATCCTGAAGTATCAGCATTATCAATTTTTGTATAATTAGCTATAGCTTGTCCATATTTTACATAGTATTCTGGCTCTTCTGTTCCTGAAGAAGCTCCATCTTTTGGCGTTCTCATAATAGAAGAAAATACATATATAGGCATCTTAGGGTGCGTATCATGCAACTTTTCTATATTTTTTACACGTCTTAACAATAAATCTTTTGGTATATGATGTTTTCTTGAAGCTACTAAACTTCCATAAATCATAGCATCAGAAGATATTACTGCTACTTTATCTTTACCACCATTTTCCACTAACCAACGATTAATTTCTTCTGGTCTGCCAGCTTTATCTCTATCACCTAATAAATCTTTTGGTGGCATCTCTACAGTATAACCCATAGAACGGATTACTTGTGCTGTTTGATCGGAAGATATCGGTCTATCATCTTGAGGCACATACAAAATTACTTTTTTCTCATCTTTAGCAAATACTTTTTCTACATTAAAAATATTTACTAAACAAACAACTAAACAAATTCCTAAAACTAGTTTTTTCCAACTCCTAGAATACAAAGTTTACACCTCTCCACTGCCAAATAGCGTATTATCTTCTCTGCTTTTTATTTTCTTTCATATTCTTTTTTTGCTCTTTAGTTAAAGTTATTCCTGCAGCTTTTAAATCTTCAGATTTCACCTGATCAATAATTTTTGTTAAAAGCTCTTTTCTATGTTCTTTTTCATAATCTAATATAGCTTGATAAAAATTATAATCTACATCTTTTACACTCATTGTATTCATATTTTGAGTTGGTCTTTCATAATTAACATACAAAGAGTTATATCCTTGGTCTAAATATACACATTCTGTATATTCTACTGTTTTATCTTTTATATTTATTCGCAAATATTCTGCTACACCAGATAATTCATCAAATCTATACGTGCTTAAATTTCTCCATTGTCTTTTCATTATCACATCTTGAATTTGCATATTATCAAAAAGTCTTACTGTTGGTACAATTAAAATATTCGTGTCGGCATAGCCATCTGCTCCAATTTCATAGGTCATAGCATCTTTATTAAAATAATAACTTGAACGAGGTGTTGCCTGTACCCACTGAAAAACTTCTTCAGATAACGGTTCTGTCGCCGCAAAAGAATTATTTATTGGAAAACTAATAACAGTCATTAAGCTTAATACTAAAATAAAAAGATATCTTTTCACTATATTTCTCCTTTCTTCAATATACAAATAACTATCTAACTATATAATGATATCATATTTAATATTCAATTTAAAGATAATAACTATTATTATTAAATTTATACTAAAAATTTTTTCACAATTATGGTATTATATGATAGTATACAAAATAAATCTCAGAAAGGTTTTGTCATGTCAATAAAAGAATATTTTAAATTTGAAGAACGAAAAACTTCTTATTTTACTGAAACCCTTGCTGGTTTTACTACCTTTTTAACTATGGCATATATCATCATCTTAAATCCTAGTGTTCTAAGCCAGACAGGTATGGATTTTAATGGTGTATTTTTTGCCACAATAATTGCAACTATTGTCGGTTGCTTATTCATGGGGATTTTTGCTAATTACCCTATAGCGATTGCTCCTGGACTTGCAATGAATGCTTACTTTAGTTTTGTTGTAGTAATTTCTATGGGAATTCCTTGGCAAGAAGCTTTAGGCGCTGTATTTATTTCCGCTTTAATCTTTTTAATCCTTTCATTGACATCATTTCGTCAAGCTGTCATCAATGCTATACCAGCTTCAATGAAAGAAGGTATCAGTGCTGGTATCGGTTTATTTATCAGTTTTGTCGGTCTTCAAAGTGCTCATATTATTGTAGCTTCTCCAGCTACCCTAGTTACTCTTGGTAATTTTACTGACCCTGTAACTTATATGTCACTTATCGGTTTATTTATAAGCATTATTTTAGTGGTAAATAATGTACGTGGTGCTTTGTTTTTAGGCATGATTATTACCTCTATATTATCTTTCCTTTTTGGTTATATCAGCTTACCTGATACTATTTTCAGTACACCTGAACTCGGTAATACATTTATGCAAATGGATATCATGGGAGCTATTTCTCATAATCTTTATACTATAATTTTTACATTTTTCATTGTTACTTTATTTGACACTACTGGTACTATGCTTGGTATTGCCAAACAAGCAGGATTGATGAAAAATGATACTTTTCCTAATGTAAAAAGCGCTCTTTTAGCAGATTCTATCGCTAGCCTTGTTGGTTCTATTTTTGGTACAAGCCCAACATCTGCTTATGTTGAATCTGGTTCTGGTGTAGCTAGTGGTGGTCGTACTGGTTTTGTAAACGTCATCATTGCTTTATTATTCCTCTTAATGCTTTTTACAGCTCCAATTGCTAAAGTTTTATCCACTGTTCCAGCAGTTACTGCACCAGCATTAATTATTGTTGGTTTTTATATGATGAGCAGTTTATCTCGTATAAATTGGGATGATATGCAAGAAGCTTTTCCTGCTTTCTTGATTTTTCTAATGATGCCATTATCTTACAGTATCACTGATGCTGTTGGTATCGGTATTATCTCTTATTGCTTAATAAAAATATTCTCTGGAAAAATTAAACAAGTTCACCCTCTACTTTATGTATTTATGCTTTTGTTTATTATCCAATTTGTAGTCTTAAGCAATTAAAAATTTGATACTTAAGGAGGTCCTTTATCTTCTATGTTTTTTCGCAAATATAAAATTCTTGGTAGTTCTTTAATTGTCGCAGCTTGTATCAGTATTGGTTTTCCTAGTCAAGCTAGTATGACTCCTATGCAAAATAATTATACTTTAAAGGGCTTAAGTCAACATCAACAACGCGAAACAAGTGCTGTTATTGCTTTAAAAACTGATAATGATGATAATACTTTTGATAAAAAAGAAACATCTAATCACTCTGTATCAGAAAAAATCGCTGCTATTTTAAAAGGCGACTCTGATAAAAAAGAACAAGATAAAGTAGTAAATTATGGCAGTTCTTCTATCATGGGTTCAGCTATTGCAACTCGTGAACAATGCGTAAATTACCTGCTCAAAAATAACCCAAATCCTAAAATTACAGTTTCTGCTGAAGAATTAGTTGATTATTATTATGAAGAAGCTGGCAAAGAAGGAATTCGTCCTGATGCAGCTTTTGCTCAAGCTTTAAAAGAAACAGGATTTTTTAGATATGGTGGTACAGTAATACCTGACCAAAATAATTATTGCGGTCTAGGTACAACAAGTGCTACTGTAAAAGGTGCTTATTTTGAAACAGCTCGTATTGGTGTTAGAGCTCATATTCAACATTTATTGGCTTATGCTTCCGTTAGACCTCCTCGCGAAGATGTAGTAGATCCACGTTATTCCTTAGTTCGTGCCGTTTATTCTACATCAACAATTGATACATGGCCTGGTTTAAATGGTCGTTGGGCAGTTCCTGGAAATAATTACGGACAAGAAATTCTACAAATTTTAGATAATATTACAGAAGAATAAATAAAAAGAGTTGAAATATATACTTGAAGATTTTCAAATTAATATTTCAACTCTTTTTTATTAAAAATTTTAAGCTCATCAAAAATCCATATTCTAAGCGATAAATAAACTGTTATACTATTTTTCACTTATTTGCTATAATAAACATAATTATTTTATTTAAATACATTATATTAAAAATTTATGATAGAAGGTGTTAATTTGATAAAATTTCCTAAACAAACAAAATACAGTTCCTCTCATCGTTTACGGGAAATGGTGCTTGTTTTACGTAAGCATAATGTACTTACAAGCGATATGACACCTGAAAAATTGCGTTTAATCCTAGAAGATTTAGGCCCTACATTTGTAAAATTAGGTCAAATACTCTCTTTAAAACCAGGATTTTTACCTGCCGATTATGCTATTGAACTGACTAAATTGCAAACACAAGCTAAGCCTTTAGATTTTAGCATCATTAAAGACTGCCTTGAAAAAGAATATAATAAAAAAATAGAAGATGTTTTTCTCGATATAGATGACCATGCACTTGGCTCTGCTTCTATAGCTCAAGTACATAAAGCTACATTAAAAACTGGTGAAAAAATTGTCATCAAAGTACAACGTCCTGGAATTTATGAAGTAATGGCTAAAGATATAGTTTTATTAAAACGAGCTGTATCTATCTTACAAGTCTTTAAAACTTCATCTAGCATTTTAGATTTTAACGCCATTCTTGATGAAATGTGGAATATCACTAAGCAAGAAATGGATTTCATGATGGAAGCTGAACATATTGATGAATTTAAACGACTCAATAGTGAAGATATTTTCGTTGATTGTCCTACTGTAAAACATGAACTGACTACAGCTCGCGTACTTGTAATGGAATATATTGACGGTCATCGCATTGATGAAATCAGCAAATTAAAAGCCCAAGGTTATAATGTTGAAGAATTAGGTATTCATCTTGGCAAAAATTATGTAAAACAAATCATTGAAGATGGCTATTTTCATGCTGATCCTCACCCAGGTAATATTTGGATAAAAAACGGTAAAATTATTTGGCTTGATTTAGGTATGATGGGACGCTTATCTTCTAAAGAACGTGATGCTTTAAAAAAAGCTGTTTACGCCCTTGTTCAACATGATACTTATGAGATGAAAAACGCTATTTTAACTTTAGGTACTGTTCAAGGAAAATTAAATCATATCCAACTTTATGAAGATATTGATAATCTAATGAACCGCTATAGTAATGCCAATTTCCAAACATTAAAATTAAGTGAATTAGCACATGATATCATAACTGTTGCTCGCCGTCATAAACTCTCTATAAACCCTGGTCTAAGTATGTTTGCTCGTGGTGTCGTTACAATTGAATCAGTTCTCAAAATTTGTTGTCCTAATGTCAATTTTATTGATATTTTTGCCTCTTATATGCGAGCTGATTTTAAACGAAATTTCAGTTGGAAAGAAGAATTTACTAAATTCAAACGAGATAGCTATTTAATGCTTCAAAAATCCATGCATATACCAGAACAATTATCTGATATCCTAAAAATGACAATGAGCGGACAAACTAAAGTTAATTTAGACTTAACAGGCTCAGAAGAACCACTTCGTCGTTTAGATAAAATGATTAATAAATTAATCATCGGTATCATTTGCTCTGCACTACTTTTAGGCTCTAGCATCATCTGCACTACTAATATGACACCTCAAATAATGGAAATCCCTATTTTAGGTGTATTAGGATATCTAGTAGCCGTCTTCTTATCAATTCGTTTAATGATTAACATTTTTAAAGAAAAATAGGTTCTTTACGTTCATTTTTCTTTTATACAAAAGAAAAACGAACCAAAAAGAAAACTACCCGCTCACGCACTTTTTACTTTGATAAAGATAAAAATATGCCAACAACGTTCTAAACTCACTACGTTCAAACAGTAGAACTAAAACCATTGTCATATTTTTATCTTTACCAATAGCCTACGGCTACCGCAAAAAGATGCTAAAATGCGGGAAATATTTGGTATTATTAATTATTAAATAATTTAGCAATTTTTATTTTCCGCATTATAAAATTTTGTGGTAACCGTAAGGTTATTGAAAATAATTATCTTTGAATACGTTTTTAGTCTGAATGTTTGAGCGAAGCGAGTTTCTAAGCGTTGTATGAAAAGATAATTATTTTCAAAACTAAAATTTTATCTGCGGTGAGTATTCTTTTGTTACTTTTCTTTGCCCACCAAAGAAAAGTAAAGCACATAGAAATATATTTACAATGAAAGGAATGTTTTTTTATGCAAGGAATTAGAGGAGCTATCACTGTGGAGAATGATAATCGTGAAGAGATTATTGAGGCTGTAAAAAAATTATTAATAAACATTCTTGAAGCTAATGATATTACTGCTGAAGATATTGGTGCTGCTTTATTTAGTGCTACTAAAGATTTATCTAGTGTATTTCCTGCTTTTGCTGCACGTCAATTACCTAATTGGGATTTAGTGCCACTTTTTGATGCTCAACAATTGTATGTAGAAAACAGTATGGAAAAATGTATCCGCGTCTTACTTTTGGTGAATACTGATAAAACACAAAAGGAAATAAAACATATTTATTTAGGTAGAGCAAGTCAACTTCGCCCTGATATTGCCAAAGCTTAAATGGTGTTATTATGTCAGAAACATTTTATCGCCTTTTATTCATATTTATTGATGTTATTTTACCTCTAACTATAGGATATTATTTCCATAAATATAAGATAATATCTTTAAATACTTGTAATTTCCTCTTAAAATTAAATATCCGTTTCATCATGATAATCACTGGACTTGGTAGTTTTTGGTTGATAAAAATAGATCAAAATTTATTTTTATTGGCATTTGTAGGAATTATCCTTATTTCAGCACTTCCAGGATTATTAGCTTATCCATATGTAAACTGGCGACTTGGTAAAAATATACGCAATAGCGGTGCTTATCTTTTAAGTAGTATGCTCTCTAATACAGGTATTTTAGGTGGTTTATGTGCTTATATAGCTATGGGACAATTAGCCTATGCTTATGTCCAAGTTATCGCTATGGTACAAAATATTTTTACACTTTCTTTTTGTTTTCCTCTAGCTGAATATTTTCATCAAAAATTTACAGCGGGTTCGAAAGCAAAATTTCAACCGAATTGGCGTTCTATTCTAATCAGTTGGAACCAAATTGGTTTACTTAGTATGTTTATCGGTGCTATCTTAAACATTTACGAAGTACCTCGTCCTGATATTTTTGACCCCATTTTTAATGCTTCTGTCCATCTAGGTGCTTGGTTTGGTATTTTACCTATAGGTTATTTATTAAATTTTAAAGCAGCTCGCTTATATAGATATCTAGCTTTGACTATTGTACCTGTTCGTTTTCTTATCATACCTATATTATCATTTATCACCGCTAGCTTATTTACAGATAATGCTTTACTCATTTCAGTCATCACTTTGATTGGTATGTGTCCTATTGGTATCAATTCTGTTTTAGTTACTCAACTATATAAATTAAACACCAGTATTGCTGAAGCAATTTTTTTAATCACTACTATTATCTTTATTTTTATAGCTTATCCTATATTTTTATTTTTAATGACATAAAAAAAGCAGTCAAATACTTTAATTATAAATAAGTATTTGACTGCTTTTTCTCATCTTATAATATAAATTTTTAGTCTTTCATGTAATCAGTAAATAAATTTTCTGCTTTCATAAAATCAGAAATTTTATAGACACCACGCATTACTTCTCTATAATTTTCTGGTGTCAAAGATTGTGGTCCATCAGATAAAGCTTTTGCAGGATTTGGGTGAACTTCAATGATAAGTCCATCTGCTCCAGCTGCTATTGCTGCAAAGCTCATAGGTTTTACCATTCTCCATTTACCTGTACCATGACTTGGGTCTACGATAATTGGTAAATGACTTAAATGTTTTACTGCTGCTACAGCACTCATATCTAATGTATTTCTTGTATATGTTTCATAAGTACGAATACCACGTTCACATAAAATTACATTATGATTGCCTTCATTCATAATATATTCAGCAGCATTTAACCATTCATCAATAGTAGCGCAAAGACCACGTTTGAGCATAACTGGTTTATTACATCTTCCAACTTCTTTTAATAAACGGAAATTTTGCATATTACGTGCACCAATCTGTAAAATATCCGCATAATGAGCTACAGCATCAACAGCTTCTACTTCTGTTACTTCTGTTACTACTTTTAATCCTGTAACTTCACGAGCTTCAGCCAAATATTCAAGACCTTTATTTTCAAGACCCTGGAAAGAATATGGAGAAGTACGAGGTTTATAAGCGCCACCACGTAAAAATTGTGCTCCACCGGCTTTTACGATTTTTGCTGCTTCTAATAATTGTTCACGAGATTCTACTGCACATGGGCCTGCCATTACTACTACATTGCCATCACCGATTTTTACACCATCTACATCAACAACAGTATTTGCTGGGTGGAATTCACGGCTGGCTAATTTATAGGATTTAGAAATAGCCACTGTCTGTTCTACACCTTCCATTGCCTCTACTGCTAGTGAACCCATACGAGTTTTGTCACCTATTACACCAACAATTTTCTGCTGTGCACCTTCCATTATCTTAGCTGTGAGCCCTACACTTTCGATAGCTTTTACTACAGCCATGATATTTTCTTCTCTTGCATCAGGATTCATTATTACAACCATTATTTATTCCACCTTTTCGTTTTATCTATATTTAAGATTAATTTATTTCATTTACTAATTTATTACTAGCTTTATATACTGGGAATTTTCCCAAGTTTTTAAGCCAAAAACATTTTTTACTAGCCTGCATAAGTGCTTCTTGTAAAATATCTTTATCCACATTAGCATCTATTTCTATGAAAAAAATATACTCGCCTAAACTTGTGCGCGCAGGTCTTGATTCAATTCTTGTCATATTTACTTTTCGACAAGCAAAATCACCCAAAAGTTCGTATAAACTGCCAGCTCTACCATCTATCTGACAAATTATCATCATATTAGCTACATCTTGATATTTTTTTACTTTATCTTTATTAGTCAATAAAATAAATCTAGTAAAATTATCTTCAACATCTTGAATATCTGTATCTATTATCTGCAAATTATATAAATCAGCTGCTGTTTTTGTCGCTATTGCCGCATAACCATCTCCATAACAGCTTGCTTTTTCTGCTGCTCTAGCTGTACTAGAAACAGATTCTGTCTTTGCCGTTGGATAATGACTCTTTAAATATTCTCTACATTGAGCTAATGGTTGAATATGAGAAATTATTGTGTGTATCTTAGCATTAGGATTTTTTGTTAATAATTGATTATGTACACTCCATATTAATTCAGACTCTATCATTAAGTCAACATCATGAGCCAAAGTATCCAAGGTAATACGAACTGAACCTTCTATTGAATTTTCCACTGGTACTAAACAATAATCTACATCTTTTTGAGCAACAGCTTGTATAGCATCTTGTATTGTATTATATGCCACTAAATTCATTTTTTCTTTACGTAAATTAGCCATATAAATTGCAGCTTCTTCACTATTTGTTCCATGAGGTCCTAAAAAAGCTAATTTCTTCATGAAAAGCCTCCTTTCTTTTTTATCTAATTGATTTAAAAATAATAAAAGCCTCACCCTAATATAAGGGCGAGGCTGAATTCACGGTACCACCTTATTTATCTATAAAAATATAGATATCTCTCATCAAGTACGGGACTAATCCGATACTGTCCTTTTCGATAACGGTAAGGCTCCGGCTCCACCTACAATAAGTTCAGCGAGCAATTCCGAGGTGAACTTCAATAAATACTTTCATATCAAGTTTCCAGCATCCTTGACTCTCTGTCATGATTATATTTATCTACTTTTCCTCTTCATCATCTTTAGCGTGTTTACATAATATCATATAAAAAAATAAAATGCAATAGTTTTTATTGTAACTTTGTAATATTTAAATAAAATTATTATCAATATAATTTTTCAATTACACTATCATCTATTTTAAAACAATGCTCTTTTGCTGGAAATGTTTTTGCTTTTGTTTCTTCAATATAACCTTTAAAAGCTTTTGTCATTTCTTCACCAACATTTGCAAAGCGTTTCACAAATTTAGGCTTAAATCCGCCAAACATACCAAGCATATCTTGATATACTAAAATCTGACCATCACAATCACTACCTGCACCAATGCCAATTGTCGGTATATTTATTTCTTCAGTGATAATTTTTGCCAATTTATCAGGAATACATTCTAACACTACAGCAAATGCACCTGCTTTTTCTACAGCTTTTGCTTCTTGAAGAATTCTTTTGGCAGCCTCTTCACTTTTCCCTTGAACTTTGAAACCGCCAAAGGCATTAACAGATTGTGGTGTAAGCCCTATATGTGCCATAACAGGAATAGAAGCTTCGACAATTGCCTTTATCTGTGAGCAAACACTTTCTCCACCTTCTAATTTTACTGCCTGACAATGACCTTCTTGCACTAAACGACCTGCATTTTTCACAGCATCATAAACAGATGTCTGATAAGACATAAATGGCATATCACCTACAACTAAAGCATTTTTTGCTCCTCTAGTAACAGCTTTTATATGGTGTATCATATCTTCCATAGTAACAGATAATGTATCTTCATAACCAAGCATAACCATGCCCAAGGAGTCACCTACTAAAATTCCATTAACTCCAGCTTCATCAATCAATTTTGCTGTAGAATAATCATATGCTGTAAGCATTGTAATTTTATCTTTGTTTTCCTTTTGCATTTTAAATGTTGATACTGTATTTTTCACTATCAAAAACCTCTTTCATTTCACTATAATCTTTTAATGAATTTTTACTTTGTGCAATTTCAATTAATTTTTGTGATAATAACTTATAAATTTCTTTTTCTTGATTTAAATTTTCTTGATTAAATGCATTTAAATGTTTTTTTATCGTAACTACATCATTTCTCTCTACTGGGCCAGTCAAAGCATCTTTGATATCAAAAGTAGCTAAATTAGCTACATTTCCCTGTAGTAATGGCAATAAAATATTTTTCGCCATCTTTTTATCTACACCACAACGATTTAATAAATCTATACTCGTGGCAAATAGAGCTGTAACTAAATTACTAGCCATTACTGCACTTGCATGATATAGTGCTTTCTTTTGCGTATCGATTTTTATGATGTCATTACCACATTTTTGAAAAATCTGCATCAAGCTATCTAAATTTTCACTATTACCTTCAATAGTAAATACAGCATTTGCTAAATTTTTATAAGCTTCATACCTATCATTTATCGCACAAAGTGGGTGGATAGAATATGCATATGCACCTTTATTTTGAGCATCAAAAAAAGCGGTCGAAGATATCGAACCGCTACAATGACAAATATTTTTATTTCTAATATCCAGATTTCTCATATAATCCCAAATTTGACTGATACTACCATCAGGCACTGTCAAAAATAAGGTATCACTGTCTTTTAAGATATTTTCAAGATTTATATATAATTTAGTACTAGTAAAATCTGCTGCTGATTTTGCCGATTTTAAAGATTTACTAAAATAACCTACAATCTCTACATCATTTTGACTGCAATTATTTTGTAAATATTTTCCTAGGGAAAAGCCTACTTTCCCCGCACCAATAAATCCTATTTTCATTTTATCACCTCTTTTTCTTGGAAGTAATACAATGAAATCTCTGGTAAGGTCTTGTTCTTTCGATACAATCCTTTTTAATTAGATAAAAATAAAAGTTTGTGGTACAGTTTCGCTTCGAATACTATCCATCACATAATATATCATTTATTATCTATTTCGTATAGAGCTAAAATTTATTTTAATAAATCTTAAATTTTTTCAAAAAAACATTTGACAAATATAAATCAATCTGATATTATAATATACGCGGTTAAGACAACCGCAAACAAATGGCCTTGTAGCTCAGCTGGATTAGAGTGTTTGACTACGAATCAAAAGGTCGCAGGTTCGAGTCCTGCCAAGGTCACCATTTGTAATGGGTAGGTGCCCGAGTGGTTAAAGGGAACGGACTGTAAATCCGTCGCCGTAGGCTACGATGGTTCGAATCCATCCCTGCCCACCATTTTGTA